>JAYSQD010000092.1:0-7427 GCA_043721835.1 Arenimonas sp.
TCCTTAAGCCACGAGGCAAATGACTTCGCCGCCCACACCCGCAGTGCGGGCCTGGCGATCGGTCATTAAACCTTTGGATGTGGAAATGATAGCAACGCCTAAGCCACCGAGAATTTTCGGTAGATCGTCTTTGCCACGATAACTGCGAAGGCCCGAACGTGATACGCGCTCAATGCGCTCGATTACAGGCTTGCCTTCATAATATTTCAATGCGATTTCAAGCGTGGCGCGTGCGCCTTCGCCGATCACACGGAATTCGCCAACATAACCCTCGTCCTTCAGGACGGTGGCAATGGCGAGTTTCATTTTTGATGCAGGCATAGAAACCTGCGTTTTACCGACGGCGAGTGCGTTTTTAATACGCACCAACATGTCGGCGATAGGATCAGTCATGCTCATTGTTTCATTACCTTTTTTATGTGCACCGATATCCGCTGGGTTCCCGCAAGCAGGAACCTAACGATTACCAACTAGCCTTACGCAGGCCTGGAACGTCACCACGCATCGTGGCTTCGCGTAACTTGTTGCGGCCCAAACCAAACTTCTGATAAACACCACGTGAGCGACCGGTCAGCGCACAGCGATTACGAACGCGGCAAGGTGATGAATCACGTGGAAGTTTTTGAAGCTTGGTTGAAGCATCGATTTTGTCTTCATAAGAAGCCGACACGCTACTGATTACTTTTTTCAATTCGGCGCGCTTGGCAGCGAATTTCTTCACCAGCTTCATGCGCTTCAAATCGCGGTTTACCATTGAGGTCTTAGCCATGGGTCAGGTCCTGAGTATCAGTTGCGGAACGGGAAGCGGAAGGCTTCTAACAGCGCTTTTGCTTCTTCGTTGGTTTTAGCGGTCGTAGTGATGGCGATATCCATACCACGCATTGCATCAACGGCGTCATAATCAATTTCAGGGAAAATGATTTGCTCTTTGATCCCCATGTTGTAGTTGCCGCGACCGTCAAACGAACGGGCAGAAACACCACGGAAATCGCGAACACGCGGCAGCGAGATGCTGACAAAGCGATCAAAGAATTCATACATGCGGGCACGGCGCAAAGTTACTTTGCAGCCGATTGGCCAACCGTCACGAATCTTGAAGCTGGCAACAGAAACGCGAGCTTTTGTCGTCACTGGACGCTGACCGCAAATTTTGGTCATGTCGGCAACGGCATTTTCAAGAATTTTCTTGTTACCGACCGCTTCGCCCACGCCCATGTTCAGGGTGATTTTGGACAAGCGCGGTACTTGCATAATGTTTTCGTAACCGAATTGCTTCATCAGCTTCGGCACAACTTCATCTTTATAAAATTTTTCTAAGCGAGTAGTCATTACATCATTCCTTAGGCGTCAATCGCCTCACCGCTTGAGCGGAACACACGCACTTTGCGTCCATCCTCAAGCACTTTGAAACCAACGCGATCACCTTTGCCATCGGCAGAGTTGAACAACATTACGTTGGAGATATGGATAGGCGCTTCACGCTCCACAATTCCACCAGCTACGCCAGCCTGAGGATTGGGTTTGGTGTGGCGCTTGATGATGTTGACGTTTTGCACGATGACTTTGTCACCAGCAACACGTACCACTTCACCTTTCTTACCTTTGTCGGCACCTGCGATCACAATGATCTGGTCGCCTTTACGGATACGGTTCATTTAAATTCCTCAGCTCAAAGCACTTCAGGTGCTAGCGAGACGATCTTCATGAACTTCTCGGTACGTAATTCACGGGTTACTGGCCCGAAAATACGTGTGCCGATCGGCTCTTGCTTATTGTTCAATAAAACGGCGGCGTTGGTATCAAAGCGAATCAACGAGCCATCAGCGCGGCGCACACCCGAACGGGTACGGACAACCACGGCATCATAGACTTCGCCTTTTTTCACTTTGCCACGAGGGATAGCAGCTTTTACCGAGACTTTAATCACGTCACCGATATGGGCATAACGACGTTTTGAACCGCCGAGCACCTTGATGCACATCACTTCTTTCGCGCCAGAATTGTCGGCAGCCAGCAAATAACTTTGGGTCTGGATCATGATCGGTCTCCTGGGTTATTGAGCTGCACGGGTGATGACTTCCACCACGCGCCAGTTCTTGGTTTTCGAGAGTGGACGGCATTCGCTAATGCGAACGACATCGCCTTCGTTACAAACGTTTTCTTCGTCGTGCGCATGCAGCTTGGTCGAACGACGCATGTACTTACCGTACAGAGCGTGCTTGACTTGGCGCTCGACAAGAATCGTCACCGTTTTATTCATTTTGTTGCTAACAACGCGGCCTTCGACCGTGCGTAGCGTTTTGGCAGTTTCGCTCATAGCTCGCCCTTACTTCTTTGCAGTCAGCAGCATGTTGCAGCGAGCAATTTCGCGGCGCACACGGCGGATATCGTGGGTCTTGGTCATTTGGCCGGTGGCTTTTTGCATACGAAGCGAAAACTGCTCTTTTTGCAAATCCAACAGATGGGCTTTCAAATCACCCTCTGACTTTGATATTAATTCTTTAAGTTCCATTAGCGCACCGTCCGGACCACAAAGGTGGTCTTCACAGATAATTTAGCAGCAGCAAGGCGGAATGCTTCGCGCGCTGTTTCTTCAGAAATGCCTTCCACTTCATACAGAACGCGACCTGGTTGAATAGGTGCGACCCAGTATTCGACGTTACCTTTACCGCTACCCATACGAACTTCGATAGGCTTTTTGGAAACAGGTTTGTCGGGGAAAATGCGAATCCATAATTTACCACCACGTTTTACGTAACGAGTTACGGTACGACGTGCGGCTTCGATTTGACGCGCGGTCAGCATGCCGTGTTCGGTGGCTTTGAGGCCGAACTCGCCGAAGCTGACAGCTGCTCCGCTCCAACTCAAGCCGTCATTTCGACCCTTGAACTGTTTGCGATATTTGGTACGTTTTGGCTGCAACATGGTTAATTACCTCGCGTCACGATCGCGGGCAGGACGGGCAGGACGCGATTCAGTGCGTTCTTCCACTTTTTCCTGACCAACTTGACTGAAATCAAAGATTTCGCCTTTGTAGATCCACACCTTGACACCGATAATGCCGTAGGTGGTCAATGCTTCTGCGGTGCCGTAATCGATATCGGCACGCAGGGTATGAAGTGGAACGCGACCTTCGCGATACCATTCCGAACGTGCAATTTCTGCACCATTCAAACGGCCACCCACATTCACCTTGATGCCCAATGCGCCGAGACGCATTGCGTTACCGACCGAACGCTTCATGGCACGACGGAACATGATGCGGCGTTCCAATTGTTGAGCGATAGACTCAGCAACCAATTGCGCATCGAGTTCTGGCTTACGCACTTCGGCGACATTGATATGCGCCGGGACGCCCATCAATTTCGATACATCCGCTTTCAGCTTTTCGATGTCTTCACCGCGTTTGCCGATCACCACGCCCGGACGGGCCGAGTGAATCGTGACGCGTGCAGTCTTGTTCGGACGCTCGATTAAAATTTTGGAAATACCCGCTTGCGCAAGTTTCTTCCGGAGCATTTCGCGCACTTTAAGATCTGCGACGAGATACTGACTGAAGTCACGCTTATTGGCGAACCACTTGGAATTCCAGTCTTTGGATATACCAAGACGGATACCGGTTGGATGAACTTTATGACCCATCGTTCTTTCCCTTAGCCTTTCTTGCCGGAGCCCACGACCACAGAAATGTGGCTTGTGCGCTTGAATATTTGGGTTCCGCGACCTTTCGCGCGGGCCATGAAACGCTTCAAGATCGGACCTTCGTCGATCATGATGCTTGCAACTTTCAACTCATCGACATCTGCACCATTGTTGTTTTCAGCATTGGCAACCGCGGAATAAACCACTTTGTAGATAAGATGAGCTGCTTTCTTGTCGCTGAATTTCAGCAAATCAAGCGCTTTGGCCACTGGTAGGCCACGAATTTGGTCTGCGACCAAACGGGCTTTTTGCGGCGAAATACGGGTAGAGCGGAGAATAGCTTGCATGCGCGTCAGTCCTTATTTTCCGCCCGACTTTTTGTCGCCGCCGTGACCTTTAAAGGTACGTGTGACGGCAAATTCGCCGAGTTTGTGACCCACCATGTTTTCGTTCACGAGAACGGGAACATGGACCTTGCCGTTATGGACAGCAATCGTGAAACCAACCATTTCTGGCAGAATCATCGAACGGCGCGACCAGGTTTTGATCGGCTTCTTGCTGGAACCCTGCGTTTCCACCTTCTTGATGAGGTGATGGTCAACGAACGGACCTTTTTTAAGTGAACGTGCCATGCATCAACCCCTACGATCGCGGACGATGAATTTCTGAGTGCGCTTGTTATGGCGCGTCTTGTAACCTTTTGCTGGTGTGCCCCACGGTGAAACTGGGTGAGGATTACCTTGTCCGGCGCGAGCTTCACCACCACCATGTGGATGGTCAACCGGGTTCATAGCGGCACCGCGAACGGTTGGCTTGATACCTCGCCAGCGTTTTGCACCGGCTTTACCCAGCTTTTCAAGACTGTGTTCGACATTGCCTACTTCACCAATGGTGGCGTAGCAATCGACCGGCACTTTGCGCATTTCGCCGGAGCGTAAACGCAAGGTTGCATAACCGCCTTCGCGAGTAACCAATTGAGCACCAGCACCTGCGGCGCGAGCTAATTGGGCACCTTTGCCTGGCTTCATTTCGATGCAATGCACCGTTGAACCCAGTGGCATATTGCGAAGTGGCAATGCATTACCAGCCTTGATCGGTGCATCTTTACCAGCAATCAGTTGATCGCCAGCTTGAAGACCTTTCGGAGCAATGATGTAGCGACGCTCACCGTCGGCATAGCACAAAAGTGCAATATGACCGGTACGGTTTGGATCGTATTCAATGCGTTCAACGCGGGCAGGAACGCCCTCTTTGTCGCGTTTAAAATCGATCAAGCGATACGCTTGCTTGTGACCACCACCGATATGACGGGTAGTGATGCGACCGTTGTTATTACGACCACCGGTCTTGCTTTTCTTTTCGACCAGCGCTGCGAGTGGGCCGCCTTTATGCAGGCCTGCCGTCGAAACGCGCACCATGGAACGGCGTCCAGGTGAAGTCGGTTTAAATGTGATTAATGCCATGGGTAGATACCTTAAGCCTTAGACATCACGTCGATTGTTTGGCCAGCGGCCAAGCAAACGTACGCTTTACGCCAGTTGCCACGACGGCCAGCACGGTTTTTGAAAGACTTACTTTTGCCTTTCACATTGACCACATTGACTGCTTCGACTTTGACATTGAACAGCGACTCAACGGCAGATTTAACTTCAGCCTTGGTTGCGGTTGTTGCCACTTCGAAAACGAACTGGTTGTTTTCTTGAATCCGCGAGGTCTTTTCAGACACCAGCGGGGCAAGCAATACCGAGAGATCTCTTGCGGTCGTGTTACTCATGCCAACCACTCCTCTACTTGCTTGATTGCATTGGCGGTGATGACCACGTGGTCAGCGCCCACCAAACTTGCCGGGTCTAAACCCTGCACATCACGAATTTGCACATAAGGAATGTTGCGAGCCGCTAAATACAGCGCTTCGGAACCTTCTTCTGTAACGATCAACGGACGCTTCACGGCACCCATCGCATCAAGCTTGCTGATCAGCAATTTTGTTTTTGGTTGGTCGATATCAAAAGACTCGACAACTTTCAAACGATCTTGACGATTCAGTTCTGACAAAATGGCGCACATTGCTGCGCGATACATTTTGCGGTTAACTTTTTGCTCGAAACTACGTGGTTTCGCTGCAAAGGTCACACCACCACCAATAAAGATCGGGGCGCGATAGTCACCATGGCGAGCACCGCCACCTTTTTGTTTCTTGAATTTCTTTGTCGTGCCTCTGACTTCCGAACGGGTCAGCTGAGCCTTGGTACCAGCGCGGCCTGCGTTGCGATAAGCAACAACCACTTGGTGAACCAAATCTTCGCTAAATGCGCGACCGAAAACATCATCGGAAACCGACAGGGTCTTGGTACTACCTACTACGGCAAGTTCCATGTCTTAATCCTCAACCTTTGCTCGTCGGCCAGACGATAACGTCGCCGCCGGGAGCGCCTGGCACTGCACCGCGAATCGCGATGAGACCACGTTCAGCATCAACCTTCACCACTTGTAAACGCTGCGTGGTTTGATTCACTGCACCCATGTGACCTGACATTTTCTTACCAGGAAACACGCGACCAGGCGTTTGGCGTTGACCAATCGAGCCCGGGGAACGATGCGACAAGGAGTTACCATGCGTAGCGTCGCCCATTTTGAAGTTGTAGCGCTTGATGGTGCCTTGGAAGCCTTTACCTTTGGTAACGCCCTGCACATCCACCAATTGACCTTCCGAAAAGATGTCCGCTTTGATTTCGCCGCCGACTTCATAACCCGCCAAGTCTTTAGCTTCAACACGTAATTCCCAGAGGCCGCGGCCTGCTTCTACTTTAGCTTTTGCATAATGTCCGGCAACTGGCTTGGTAAGAAGCGCAGCGCGCTTGGTACCGGCAGTTACTTGAATAGCAGAATAGCCGTCAGTTTCAGCGGTTTTGATTTGAGTAATGCGGTTAGCACCGGCTTCGATCAGCGTTACTGGAACGGAACGACCGTCTTCAGTGAATACGCGGGTCATACCAGCCTTGCGGCCAACCATTCCCAATTTATAGATAGCTGTCATGTCCGGTACCTCAGGTCAATTTGATCTGGACATCAACGCCGGCTGCCAACTCAAGTTTCATGAGGGCATCAACGGTTTTGTCATTAGGCTGGACGATGTCCAACACGCGTTTGTGCGTGCGGGTTTCGTATTGGTCACGAGCGTCTTTATCGACGTGTGGTGATACTAGAATTGTGTAGCGTTCGATCTTGGTTGGCAGCGGAATCGGACCACGCACTTGGGCGCCGGTACGTTTTGCTGTCTCAACGATCTCGCTGGCTGAACGATCTATCAAGCGATGATCGTACGCTTTCAGCCGAATTCGGATTTTTTGATCCGCCATGGCGAACATCCTGTGTGACGTTAAAGAGCGACGGAATTTGAAGCAGTTGTCCAAATTCCCGTGAAAAAAAACAGCGGACTGATCGAGGTCGATCCACTGAGCAAAAAAGTATAGCGGCGTTATGGGTTCCTGTCAAATGAATTTGGAGGAATTTTTAACAAGTTTTCAATTTATTTCCGCATATTTCCACAGCAGAAACAAATTATTGGCTTGCATAACACTTTGTCGTCCCTGAACCGAACACGAGTCACGTCCTGTGACTCATTTCGTATGGTGGCGACCCAGGACTTATAAGCCTAAGTCGCTTGGTACTAAAACTTACTTAATGATTTTAGCTACCACACCGGCGCCAACCGTACGGCCGCCTTCACGAATAGCAAAACGCAAACCTTCGTCCATCGCGACCGGGGCAATCAAACTCACCAC
>JAYSQD010000093.1:0-1180 GCA_043721835.1 Arenimonas sp.
TACGACCCGATTTTAGGGCGGCACGAATTACACAGAAAAATTATTGGAGAATAAAATGACATACGTCATCGTAATCGCTGCGGTCATCCTAGTGCCGCCTCTCGTCGGTTTGATAATCTACATTTTCGGTAAAGACAATGATTAATAATCGGCACGAATTACACAAAAAAATCACAGGAGAATGAAATGTCAAAACTAACTAAAAGTAACCCGTATTATCACGATCCCATTTATGGGCCAATTTGGGAACTGGGCTTCGCAACGAGGCAAAAATCTACGCTCACGCCGCTATCAGTAACGGGCCGGTGGTGGCAGGTACAAAACGGAAATATTTATTTTATAAATAAGAAAGATTACAAGCCGTATGAGCAAACAACAAACAGCGTTATCGGATGCCAATGGATAACCGAAGAAGAAACACGCGAGTTTGAATAAAATCACAGGAGAATAAAATGTCAAAACTAATTCAAAGCAACCCGTACCGCGAAAATTCATCGCCCTATAAATCATGGGCCGAAGGATTCGAGGCTGGGCAAAAATCTACGCTCACGCCGGTATCAGTCACGGGCCGGTGGTGGCAGTCAAGAAGCGGGAAAATTTACTTTGCGCATGCCATTGAATATGACGCAATTCAGCAAGCGGTGGATAAAAATCCTGATTTATGCCGCTGGCTGAGCGAAGAAGAAGCGCGGGAATTTACATAATGCCTTCCTTCCGGAAAACTCAATATTACCGCTCTCCCAAGATGCTTAAAGCGATGCGCTTGTTTCCGTGCGCTCACTGCGGGGCTGAGGACGGGACAATCATCGGCGCACACCTGAACACACAATGGGCAGGCAAAGGGCGCGGCATAAAAGCATCTGACATTGTGGCGGCATTGTGCGCTCAATGCCATACGGACTGCGATAATTTTCGCGGCGAATGGGCGCTCGATCCTGACCTGTTGCAGTTAAAAGCGGTTTGGGAAACAATGCGATACGGGTTTGAGAACGGTATATTCGTGGTGGCTAAATGAGCCGATTGATAAAACGTTTTGTCGCGGCGCATGACCAAGCGCGGCAGGGTATCGCCGAATTTGCAAAGTCCTGCGACGTGGGGACGGAGGTATTATTCCAAAAGCCCAAGAGGACGCTTCCGCAGAATGACCTAATGTGGGTGTTATTGAGCGAGATCGCAAAAC
>JAYSQD010000094.1:0-37415 GCA_043721835.1 Arenimonas sp.
GTGACCCGGGCAACGCACTTTTTAAAAAACACGGTCGGGTGTAGGCTTGCTATTTAGCACCAACGGAGAGCTGCCATGAGACCCATATTCAAACTGCTGCCGGCCTGCATCTTCACTTCAATTTTTCTAACGGCTACTGCGGCTAACGCCAGCGGCGGCGGCAGCTCTAGCAGCTCCATGCCAAGCCAGACCGCGCCGCAATACGACCCGGCAGTAGAGTTCAAAAATGGCATTGAAGCCATGAAACAGGAAAAATTTAAAGACGCAGAGAAAGCCTTTGATCGTGTGTTATCGGTCAACCCCAAGCATCCAAAAACTAATTTTCTGGCTGGCTTGGCGCGCTCTGCACAAAACAACGTCAAGGGCGCTCGCCGTTACTACGAAAAAGCCATCAAATACGATGATAATTTAATTCAGGCGCATCAAGAATTGGCAATCGCTCATGCCAAATTGGGTGACCTCGACAAAGCTAAAGTAATTCTTGAGGCTCTCAAAGTAAGAGCCACCACATGCGCCGACACCTGCGCACAAGCCGCAGATTTAAAAGCCGCCATACCTGCTATTGAAGCCGCGCTAACGCCGACTTCGGCATCAACAAAAACTTCGCAGGTAAAAGTTGCCAATGATTTATTAATTATCAGTAGTCACGATGGTGACCACGCGTATCTCACGGCGGTCACCTTAATTAACGAAGGCCGCTATCAGGACGCCATCGCACAACTCAATATTTCTTCGCAAACATTCGGCCCACATCCCGACATTCTTACTTATCTCGGTTTTGCCAATCGTAAATTAGGCAAATTCGATGTCGCCGAGGATTATTATCGTCAAGCACTCGCCGCTGCACCCGGCCACTTGGGTGCCACCGAATATTATGGTGAACTGATGGTGCAACGTGGCGATTTAATCGGCGCGCGGCGCATGCTGAGTAAACTGGAAACTTCCTGTGGCTTCGGCTGCGCCCAAGCGGATGAATTGCGCCGATGGATTATCGCCGCCAAACCAAAAGCTTCCTGATCGGGAGCATTATCGCCGCCGCCAGCACGACAATCATCGTGCTGGCGGCGGATGCTTCTGCTCTGCGAGCCGCACGCTGGCTGCCTGTTGATCGGCAAGCGCATGCTTTAAGCTACCAGCCCAGCGAATGCTTATTGAATAATTCCGATGAAAAAACATTACGCTTGCTAGCCATTGGCCGCGCAGCATTTCGCACACCATTATTATTAGGCGGACAAGCTGCGCGTGCGGGCTTGTCTTGCAGTAGCTGTCATCGCAACGGACGCGGCAATCCCGACTTCCTGTTTGCCGGGCTTTCCGGCGCACCCGGCACTGCCGATGTAACATCATCATTGATGAGTTCGCATCGTGGTGATGGGCTTGTCAATCCAACGACAATTCCCGATCTTAGCGGACCCGAACACTCGCGAAAAATATCGCGTGACCTTAACAGTCAAGCATTGGAAAAATTTATTCATGGCTTGATTGTGGAAGAATTTGACGGCCCTGAACCCAGCAAAATGACTGTCAATGGCTTGGCATTGTATGTGCGGATGCTGTCGCCTGCTGCCTGCAAAATTCCGGCAGAACAAAAAATTAGCCTTGCCAATTATTTGTCCGATGCCCGTGGTGCGATGCGTGCAGCGCAATTTGCACTCGATGCCAACGACACCGCCACGGCACGTTTGATGCTCGCCAGTGCCCGCAGCGCTCTCGGCATGATCAATGAGCGTTACCCATCAAACGAACTTGGCAATGATCGTCGCTTACTGCATGACGCCGACCTGGAGTTGGCGGCCATTCAAAACGCTATCGATCTCGAGGCTGATGATATTTCATTACGAATCGTCGCCTGGCAAAGCAAGATGCCGCGTTGGTCGCAGACACTCAAACATGACGAGCCCTTATCCCTGTTTAACGCACAAAATTTAACAATAAACCCGTAGCCCGGGTCACGGTCCATCGACCCGGGACAAACCAGGCCAAATGTAGATAAAGGCCTAATAAAGCGGCAGCACCCTAGTTCCGCGCTATACTGCGTTGGGGTTGAATTCGGGGTATGTGATTCGCATGAGCAAGCAATCATTCTTTGTGCCACTGACTGCACTGACTCATCGAGCCGCCCTTGTTTTCTTCTTTGCATGCCTGTTCCCCGTAGTGAGTGCCTGGGCTGGCGCTACAGATACAACATTAACTAGACATCCGCTGGAAACTCGCGCACTGGTTGACCCCAAAGGCGTACTCACCGAATTGCCCGCGCTGCTAGTAAAAGCCAAGGCCTCAAATGACAATAAAGAATTAGCGCTGCTTTATTTGGCTCAGTCTAATGCCTGCCGCGTGATTGCCGATTGGTCTTGCCAGACCCAGTCCGCCCAAAATGCTGGTATTGCGGCCATAAGCGCAGACTTGCCAGAACTACAGATACGCGGATTGATTGCAGAAAGTCGCGGTCTTATGCCATTGCAGGAATTTAAACGCAGCGAAAATTTGCTAGGCGAAGCCGTCCGCCTGCTCAAATTACATCCGTTTCCTGAATTATCTGCCGACGTATATCTGGCCTATTCCTCTATGAGTTATACGCTCGGCAAGCATGCTTTGGCAGAGGACTATGCTGCGCGTGGTTTGGTTGCACTAAACGACAAGCCTGCCTTATTAATTCGAACACGCTTGCTCAGGAATCAGTCACGCGCCATGGCGCAACTGGGCAATATTACCCAAGCACAAAATGTTTTGAAAACGGCGCTCTTGCTGACAGAGAAAATGCAGGATCCAAAATTAAGCGCCGAACTTTTTCTGGAAGATGCCCGCATAGCACGCCTGAAAAACGATGTGCCGACTCAGGTTACCAATGGCCGTAAAATACTGGCATTGGGTAAGCAATTAAATAATATACAGCTTGCCGGCTTGGGCCATGAAGTACTGGGCATGGCTGCCATTAATAATGCCGATAAAGCGCTGGCAGAAACTGAACTGCTGATGGCCTACAATGTGTATCGCAAGCTCAATCTCGAACGTGACGAGCGCCAGGTTCTACGCGCGCTGGTTCAAAATATGCTTGATTTAAAGCGTCCCCAAGCAAAACTTGAACCTTTGACAACAAGACTGATCAGCCTGGAAGCCTCGCTGGACGGTTATGACCGAACGCAAGCTACCGACGATTTTGATGCGCGCTTGAAATATATTCAGCAAGAGTTTGACGTAAAGCAATTAAAGGCTTCATCCGCACTCGCTGCACAACGGACAAAAAATCTCGAGAGCCAGCAACGCTTTACCATCATTATCGCGGCCTTATGTCTCACACTGCTTTTGGTGGCAAGTGGTTTTTATTTATGGCAACGCCGCTTCAGTAGCAGATTGCAATATGCCAATAGCCAACTGCGCCTAAGCGAAACTCGCATGCGTGCCATTACCAATAATATTCCTGCACTCATTTCACATATTGATACGCAAGAGCGTTATCTTTTTATCAATAATTATTCCAGCCGTGTATTTGGAATCGATCCCGAACAAGTGCTTGGAAAAACGATCCGTGAAGTACGTGGTGAAACGCTGTATCAGGATGTGAAAGCGTATCTTGATGCTGCCTTGGGAGGCGAAACTGTCCGCTTCGATGGAAAAATTGATGTGCACGGAAGAATATATTTCTACCAAACCAGCTATGTGCCAGAACGAGATAGCAATGGCAATGTTCAAGGTTTCTTCTCATTAACTTTCGATATTACCGACCTTAAACTGGCTGAAGAAGAGCTTGAGCGTTTATCGCGCATTGATAGCATGACCGAAGTGGCAAATCGCCGACATTATGAAGAGCGACTCACCGCTTCACTTTCGCAAAGTCAACGTCAAATGCAGGCCATCACTCTGCTATACCTTGATATCGACAACTTTAAATCCATCAATGACAACTACGGCCATCTAGTGGGCGACGCTGTCATAAAAACCTTTGCCCAGCGCCTGCAGTCATGCGTACGCATCGAAGATTTGGTCGCGCGTTTAGGCGGTGATGAATTTGCAATAATGATCGAAAATACTCAAGCCGATAGTGGCGATATCATCGCTAAAAAGCTTCTGGCGCTAATGCAAAAACCGATGATTATTGAGGGTGTTAGTGTCCGCGTAAGCACTAGCATTGGCGTAACTTTTAGTCAGAATGTAATCTCGACCAATGATTTAATGAGACTTGCTGATCAAGCACTCTATGCCGCAAAGGCAGCCGGTCGCAATACCTTCCAAACCATAGTCGCTGCGTAGCCCGGGTAACGCTTTACCTACCCGGGGCTGGCATAGTTGCACGGCGCAGAGATATACACATCAAACAAGCTTATTAACTAGCTTGGGTTTTTATTTTTTCCACGTCTTTTAAAACTTAAAACATAACCCTAATAAGAGCTGTTTTCTGTGCGGAAGAACACATAGAAAGCCTAGTATTTTTGTTCATCACAGGTTGATAAATGCGGTGTTACGTTGAGCTCCCGAACCGATCTGGAGCGCATCTTATGAACATGAAATATTTTTCTGCAATCGCCTTATTCATTGCTATATCACCAACGGTATTTGCACAAACGGCAAGTAATTCGCAAAGCACAAAAATCGAAGCTAGTACTGGCCCGGTTACGGTAACTTCCAGTCAGTCTTCCCTGCTGCCGAATGCTTCCGATTATGCCGTACAGATTGCCGACCTGGATAAAAACGGCGACGGACGTTTATCGCGCCGTGAAATCCCGAGAACGCATGCATTGAGTTCCGAATTTCATTTAGTGGATCGCAACCATAATGGCTATATCACCGCCAAAGAATTAGCGAATTGGAAGTGAGTTTAAAAGCATAGCTACTCTTTTAGACAATCCCATGATCGGCAAGCCAGCTGCCGCCATTATAAAATCAAAAGCAATCGTCATCCCCGAATGCTTTTATCGGGGACCCAGTGACTTGATACATCGAAGCAGCGGCGCTGGGTCCCCGCCTGCGCGGGGATGACAATGCTCTAAAGTTGCAAAGATGACGATGCTCTAATATTGCAAACTCGCTCAATAATTCGATGAGCTAAAGACATGATTAGGATTATTTAGAAGGTTAGCTATATCTTCGTGACCTTTTGAATGCTTTATGTCCTTGGTGTTTTCTTCTTTTGATTTTCGGATTATTTAGCGAATTAGCTATAAACACATGGCATAAATAGGTGATACGCGGGTGAGATAAAACCATCACCCGATCACTATGCGGGAACATGAAGTATCGCGAGATTCCCCAGGTGAGATAAAGCCAGTACCCGGGTTATGGATTTTTCACCACTTCGCCGCCTTTCATTACGAAGCCAACATTTTGTAACAAGGTAACGTCGCTAGTGGGGTCACCTTTAACGGCAATAATATCGGCCCAACGATCTTTTTCAATGACGCCTACATCTTTACGGGCAAGTGCTTCCGATGCATTGATGGTCGCCGATTGAATGGCTTCAATCGGTGTCATGCCATAGCGCACCATCACGGCAAATTGCAGGGCGTTATTGCCGTGCGGATAAATACCGGCATCAGTACCAAATATCATTTTTGCACCTGCGGCATGGGCACGCTTGAAGCCCTGGCGTTGGACTTCGGCAATCTCGCGGTCTTTGCGCATATTGTCTTCGAGCACGCCGTTCTTTTTGCCTTCGGCCTGCGTGTAATCGGTGTTGTAAATATCCATCGACAACCACGCACCGTATTTTTTCGCAAGCGCAATGCCTTCGTCATCAATCAGGCTGGCGTGTTCGATGGTATCGACGCCGGCACGAATGGCGTCTTTAATACCGGAAGCGCCGTGTGCATGAGCGGCGACCTTCAAACCCCACATATGCGCTTCATCGACAATCGCTTTCATTTCTTCAAGGCGTAATTGTTGTTGGCCGGGCTCGGTATTGTGCGAAAACACACCGCCGGTGGCACAAATTTTAATCACTTGCGCGCCGTACTTTCTTAGCTCACGCACTACTTTTCTCGCTTCATCCGGGCTGTCGGCATTGTAGGGGCTCTTGGCATTCATCGATGGCGGAAAAAACGTGGAATCGCAATGACCGCCAGTCGCACCAAAACTGTAGGTTGCCGGTACTACACGCGGGCCTTTAATTTTTCCTTCGTCAATGGCTTGCATCAAACCAATATCGTTCCAAGCATCGGCACCGACATTGCGAACCGTGGTAAAACCGGCATTCAAGGTTTTTTCAGCGTGCGGTACCATTAACATTGACCAGAAACGATCACCAAATTGCAAGCCGGTGTAACCGCTATAGGTGGGGTCAGAATCCAGATGCACATGCATATCGATCAAACCCGGCAGCAAAGTCATGCTGGGCAAATCAATGCGTTTTGCATCGGCCGGCGCATTCACGCTTGCACCATTACTCGCGACTTCAATAATACGGCCATCACGAATCAAAATACTGGGCTTGTTGACCAAGCGCCCGGTACGGACATCGAGCATTCGTTCAGCACTAAGTACTTGTGTTGATGATTGTGCACTTGCCGTCAGACTAGCTGCCGCCATACAAAACGCGAAGATCGAACTTTGCAATCGTTGCATTGGTTCCCCCAGTTGCCATGAATTGTGACAAGAATTATACCTACGTATGCGCCGAGTTTGCGGGAAGCTGGCGCTATGACTTTTGGTCCTCGCTACTGGATTTTTGCAGGCATACTGTAAACACTTTTAAGGAGGATTATGCCATGCGCTTTTTCCCGCTTTTGCTTTCTAGCCTGATACTTACCATTGCTGGCTGCGCCAGTTCGGGAACCACTTCAAACAATAATGTTGCCGATGCACTCGCCAATCCGGCGCGGTCCGATGCTGACCGCGAACGCGATGTCCGCGATAAACCCCAAGAAGTGCTAACGCTCAGTGGTTTTAAACGCGGCATGGTGATTGCCGATATTTTTGGCGGCGGTGGTTATTACAGCGAAATTCTATCGCAAGTAGTGGGTGCTAAAGGTCAAATACGTCTAATCAACAACGCCGCTTATGACCGTTACGCAAAGAAAGGCTTGACCACCCGGCTGGCTGAAAATCGTTTGCCTAATGTGAGTTATGAAGTCTCGGCGCCGGAAGCTATGAAGCTCGGTGACAAAACACTCGATGGTGCTTTGATCGTGATGTCTTATCACGATCTGTATGTCGTCGATATTGCTGATGGCTGGCCCGCCATTGATGCATCACAATTTATTGATCAAATTGTGACGGCACTTAAACCCGGTGGAAAATTATTGATTGTTGATCATGCCGCACGCGAAGGCAGTGGTAAAACTGACACCCAACAACTACATCGTATTGAAGAAAAATTCGCGATCGAAGATTTCAAATCTCATGGATTGCAATTTGTCGGATCGCTGCCGGATTTGAAAAATAGCAACGACGACCACAGCTTAAATGTCTTCGATGCCGCTATCAAAGGTAAAACCGATCGCTTTGTGCATGTTTATAGAAAGCCATGAACGACGGCTTGCAAGCAATCGGTTGACAAAGTTTTGCCCTGGCGCTTAGTCAGTATTCAGCAACTAAACACTTGCTAAATACCGGTGCTTATCGACCCGCAAGAAAGGGATGGCCTCAGACTGGGTTCAGCACAATTGGGGCCTCATAGGCATCGTGAATCTTTCACAGATACAGATGAGGCCTTTCATGTCCCGCCACTCAAAATCCGTCGCTTTAATAATTCCCGCCGTTGCCAGCCTATTGTCGCTAGCAATTAGCACGTCTGCGTTGGCGCAACGCGCCGGGCATCGCGGTGCTGTTGCAGAACAGGACAATACCGTCAACGTTGATGAGAACACTCAAGACCAGCTACCACGCCATCGTGGCGAACAAGCTCGGGCAGAGCCGACTCAGGTGCAACAGGTGCAAGCGCCTCAACCTCAAGCAGTACAGGCGCAAGAGACTCAAATAATTCGCCAAGCACGCGAGCAGCCAGAACATATGCGTGAAGAAAATAATGGCCGTAATAACCCACGCATCGAACTTGTACGTCAGCAACAAGAACGTGAGAACACTCGTCAACGTCAGCAAGATGCACAGCAGAACGCACAAAATGCTGCAATAGCAGAACGCGCAGCCGCGGGTCAACGCTTGGCTATGCAGCGTAACAATGCGGACAATGCACGCCAAAATCGGGAAGGCCAAAACGAGCGTGCTGATTTCCGTGGCGAAAACCGCAATGGTCGTGGCGAGCACGACAACAATGACAACCATGATCGCGACCACAACGCCAACCGTGGCAATCCTATTGCACGCAAACCTTATCCGCAGCCCGACCAACGTCAATGGCAAGAGCAGCAACAACGCCAAGCCAATGAGTATCGCCATCATCTTGATGGGCAGCAATCGACAGCACTACGTATCGTGCAGAATTTGCGCCATCAAAATCGTAACGAACAGTATCGCTCGCAACAGCGTTATTACGACCGCATGAATGACCAGCGTCGTTATTACGATAACAACAGGGATGATGATTACTACCGTGGTTCGTATCAATATTCGCCGGTAATTTATCGCTACAATCGCGGCGGTAATTATTATTACGCCAACCGTTATCAAGCCGACTTGATGCGTCAAGCAATCAACTATGGTTATGAAGAAGGTTATTACGCTGGCCGCGCAGACCGCATGGACCGCTGGGGTTTTAACTATCGCGACGCTTATGCCTATCAAGATGCCAACTATGGCTACGGGGGTTATTACGTGGATCGCGGCACTTATAACTATTATTTCCGTCAAGGCTTTAGCCGTGGCTATGACGATGGTTATTACAGCCGTGATCGTTACGGCCGCCATTACAATAATAATTATTCATTGAATGATTCCGTATTTAGACTGATCTTGAATTTCAGCAACTGGCGTTAATTAGTATTGACAAACTCAAGCCCCTTATCTTGGGATAAGGGGCTTTTTTGTGGCCTTTGCATCTCAATAAAAGAATGTGCCAACAATCAACACAGCAACTAGCTTGCGAATACATAATGGAAGTAAAGATGGCAACCATCAGGATCATAATGCAATGGGAAAAACCTATTGAATGATTTCGAATGGCAAATTAATCCGCTGCCATATTTGTGCGTATCCGATCAAAATTTAATTGCATCCAATGCCATGTCGATCGTAGTTAAAGTTACCCTAGCCCGGGTCACGCTCCACCGACCCGGGAAAATCTGCGAAATATTTAAAATATTTTTTTGATATCCAATAATTTAAAAAATAAACATCGGGCAAGCCATACAACCCGGGGCGATGGAGCGTGACCCGGGCTACACAGTTATGTTAGCTGGCGTACAGAACTGACTCCAGACTTGGGTTATCAATAGACTAGGGCTGACGTATGCAACATACTGAGCCTGGCATATCCCGATAAACACCCAAAGGAACGCACCATGAACATGCATATCAGTCTCGCCCCCATCCTCGCATTGCTCGCCGGTATTCTTATTCTGGCACAACCAAAATTACTGAACTATGTGGTTGCGATTTATCTGATCGTTATCGGCTTGCTCGGCCTGTTTGGTGGTTCTTTAAATTTATAAGTATGTAGCCCGGGTCACGCTCCACCGACCCGGGGAAATCTAGTGAGTAGTCAAAATACTTTTATTGATGACCCATAATTTAAAAAATTAATAATCGTATTTCTGTAACAACCCGGGTCGGTGAAGCGTGACCCGGGCTACGCACTCCAATCCATCGGCAACCATCCCTCGCGAACATAACGATGAAACGAGGAACGGGGCTAATCTTTTACCCATTTAACTAAACCGTGCTTTACCGGATTGTAATGAATGTAATCGATTTGATTCTGTAGATCCTGCTCATCACGAACCTGATGCTCCCAAAAACGCCGCTGCCAGCAAGAACGCTCGCCATTGGATCGCTTCTTAAAATCGACGCCTTGTTTTATCAAACTGCGTGTGAACAAATGTTTTATCAAGCGAACATGCAATGAGTAATCACTATCATTTTCTGGCAATTTCCACACCACATGAACGTGATCAGGCAATACAACGATTGCAACCGTTTCAAAGGGCCACCGAGCCTGAGCTTTAAAATAACATGACTTGAATACATCAAAATGCTGCGTCAATAAATTTGAGCGGCGTTCATTTAAAGTAAACGTAAGCGCAAACGTACCACCCGTAGATTTTGCACGACAATATTGAACCATCGGCATACATTAATTCGCTCATGCAACCAAAGATGTAGGAAAAACCCTATTCGACTGTCAGGAAACCGTAGCCCGGGTCACGCTCCACCAACCCGGGGGAATTGCGCCACGAAATAAAATAGTCGTAGCCCGGGTCACGCTCCACCGACCCGGGAAAACCTGCGAAATAGCCAAGCTTCTTTTCTTCATGGCCAATGATTTAAAAATTGAATGATCGTATTTCTGACAGAACCCGGGTCGGTGGAGCGTGACCCGGGCTACGGCACTGTTGATACAATATTCCCGACGATGGTTTTGCAGGCACCGCACAGATGCAGCTCTATGGCCGTTCCAGCTCACACTTTACGCGCATGGCACGCATCTTCGCTGCGGAGGCGGAGGTCGCGATCGACTTCATCCTTATTCGCGACCTGATGTCCGAGAATCCGGACGTTTACGGCGGCCACCCGGCAATGAAGATGCCGACCCTGCGTACCGAAGCCGGTATCTGGTTCGGTTCGTTGCCGATTTCTCGCGAACTCGTGGCTTGCTCCGAATCGAGCCTGCATATCGTCCGGCCTGAAGATATGAATCGCCCGGTCGCAGCCAACGCACAGGAACTGGTGTTGACCGCGATGTCCACCGAAGTCGGCCTAATCATGGGCAAAGCCTCCGGCGTACCAGCCGACAACAGCCATCAGGCCAAGATGCGCGCAAGCCTGCTCGGCGCGATGGAATGGCTGGAGCTCAACACTGTCCGCGCCATCGCAACGCTGGCACCGGAACGCGACCTCAGCTTCCTCGAAGTGTCACTGTTCTGCCTGCTCGAACACCTTGAATTTCGCGAGGTGCTGGCACTCGATGCCTATCCGGAATTGCGTGCGTTTGCGCAACGCTTTGCAACGCGCAGCTCGGCCATGGCAACGGCGTACAAGTTTGATTTTTCGGTGTAGAAGCGACGGAAGTCGCGATCAGAACGTAGCCCGGGTCGCGCTTTATCGACCCGGGTTCTGTTTGGTGATTTCGCAGATTTCCCCGGGTCGGTGGAGCGTGACCCTGGCTACGGTACTTGTCTTGCCTAGATCGCCACATGCACACCCAACTCTACCAACCGATTGCCCGGAATGCTGAAGAACTCCGTTGCAGGCGTTGCGTTCCGTGACATGAACAGGAAAAGTTTGTCTCGCCACAAAGCCATACCTTGATCGGCGCGTGCACTCAGTGCTTCGCGGCTGGCGAAGAAAGTAGTCGTCATCGGATCGAAATGTGTTCCCGGTATCTGCCATAGCTTCAAGGCTTTTGGCACGTTTGGATCTTCCATATAGCCAAAACGCAGATTCAAACGTGAAAAACCATTGCCAAGGTCAGTAAACGAAACCCGCTCGGCACCTTCGGCACGGGGCACCGCCAGGGTTTCAACGGTCAGAATAACATTGCGCTGATGCAAGACCTGATTGTGTTTCAGATTATGCAGCAATGCCGGCGGCAAGTAATCGTTCGAGGGAGTCAGGAATATTGCAGTGCCCGGTACTCTCAACGGCGGTTCCACCATCACGCTATGTACGAAGTGTTCGATGCGAAGACTGTCGCGATTAATCTGTTGCCGCACCAAGTCACGACCACGCCGCCAGGTTCGCATTACGGTAAATGCTGCCAGGCCGATCAATAAGGGAAACCATGCCCCTTCCATAAACTTCACGATATTTGCACTCAGGAAAGCAAGATCAATCACGACAAAAACGAACGAAGTAAACCAAAGCGCGGCGACCGGAATTCGCCAGCGCTCGGATGCGAGCACGACAGTCAGGATGGTCGTTATCAACATCGTGCCCGTGACCGATACACCATAGGCAATGCCCAGTGCCGCGGATGAACCAAACCCAACGACGACGATCATTACCGCAACCAGCAGCGCACGATTTACCCACGGAATATAGACATGGCTTATTTCGTCCGACGAAGTGTGGATAATCAACATGCGTGGCAAGTATCCAAGTTGAATGGCTTGGCGTACGACAGAAAATGTTCCCGAGATGAGTGCTTGCGAAGCAATCACGGTGGCAAGTGTTGCAAGCACAATCATCGGATATTGAAACCAATTGGGCACCAGCAAATAAAATGGATTGCTGATTGCCGTCGGACTCGACAGAATCAACGCGCCTTGTCCGAAATAATTCAGCAACAGGCATGGCAGCACGAGCGAAAGCCAAGCAAGTCGAATCGGGTAGCGGCCGAAATGGCCCATGTCTGCGTAGAGCGCTTCGCCGCCAGTCACTGCCAGCACGACAGCGCCCAAGGATAACCAGGCGGCCAATCCATGCCGTAAAAAGAAATCAAATGCCCAGACTGGATTCAATGCATGCAGCACCGCGGGGTCTTTTATTAATTGAGCAGCCCCGGTCGCCCCGATCGCCAGAAACCAGGCGACGGTAATCGGCCCGAATAATTTACCGACACCTGCTACACCATGGCGTTGAATTGCAAATAGAACTAGCAAAACAGCGATGGTTGCCGGCACCACGTATCTGGACAGAGATGGTGCCACTACACCAAGACCTTCGATCGCCGATAAAACCGAAATGGCAGGCGTTATTACGCCATCACCGAAAAACAATGCGGTGCCGAAGATGCCTAAAATGCCAAGACCATAGGACAGCGATGAAGAAATGGGCAGGCTTCGTTGCACGACGGCCATCAGGGCCAGGATGCCGCCTTCTCCGCGGTTATCGGCACGCATCACGATTGCCACGTATTTGACCGTGATCACCAAAACCAAGGACCAGAATATGAGCGATAACACGCCGAGTACATTGCCGTGATCGGGACTCAGACCATAGGTTTTGCTGAAAACTTGCTGCAAGGTATAAAGTGGACTGGTGCCGATATCGCCAAAAACGATGCCGATGGCGCCGATGACCAAAGGCGTCAAGCGCCTGGCTTGTGGCACCTGGTGAGATTGAGACATGTAAGCTGTTTCCGATTGCATAAAATATGCCGGTGTGCGAATGCAGGCATTATCGGCAAGGCAAGCACTGTCTTATTCACTTTTGCAGAAGAATTTACAGACAATTTACGCAATAACAGGCAAGCATATACGAAGATTTTTCACCCTGTGGGTTGAACGAAGCTGCAAGACTTAGGAAAGCTATAAAGCAATGCAAGGACATGGCAAAAGTACTGCAACGAAAACCATAGCCAGCGAACTGTTGTATGCCACGCTCGCAGCATCACTTGCAGTTATTATCGGCATCGTTGCCGAAAAAAAGCTGGGCTTCGATGAGTCGTCGTTGATCTTTATTACGGCAGTCATTTTTGTATCGGCGCGAACACGCATGCCGGTTGCAATGTATTCGGCGCTTTTATGTTTTCTTGCCTATAATTTCTTCTTTATCCACCCGCGCTTTACCTTTTACATCGCAACATACGAAGGCGTGGCAACGGTCGTGATGTTTCTGGTTGCCGCACTTGTTTGTGGACGCCTCGCCAATAAATTACACACGCAGGTGATGTTGTTGCGTGCGGCTAATGAACAGGCATCCGCTTTGCAGCGTTTTGGCCAATGCCTAACGTCAGCTTCTGATGAAGAGGAGGCAACTCAGGCAGCGCGGGGCGCATTGCAGGAAGCACTTGATGCCGAGGTGGTGCTGTTCAGTGCCGATGAAAATACCGGAGCGCTGCGGGAAGCGTTACAAGGCGACGGCAAGGCGCGTTTCGATCCCGCATTGCAGACTTCGGTGAATCGCTGCCTGGACCGGGTCAAAACAGATTTGCATCATGCCGAGCAGCAAAACATTCTCGATCTTTCATGGCATTGCCTTCCGATCATGCTTCGTGATCGCATTTTTGGCGTGGCTTGTTTTCGGTTTCCCTCGGCAATACCGCAGCTTCCACCCGAAAAGCTGGAACTGGTTGAAGCGATGCTGCGTGATCTGGCTCAAGCTCTGGCGCGAGCGCGCCTGGTACATCAGCTCGAGGAGGCGCGCATCCAGGGAGAATCCGAACGACTGCGTGCCGCATTGCTTTCATCGGTATCGCACGATTTGCGCTCACCGCTCTCCACTATTATTGGCAGCGCGGAAAGCCTGAGTGTCTATCGTAATCAGCTTTCAACTGAAGACCAATTGTCTTTGGCGCGCGACATTCACAGCGAAGGCCAACGACTTGATCGTTATATCCAGAATTTGCTCGACATGACGAAAGTCGGTCACGGCGCGCTCGCGATTAGCCGCGAATGGGTTGGTCTCGACGAAATTTGCGGCGCCATGCTGGCGAGACTTCGAAAACAATATCCGGAAGCGCTGGTACAACTGCAATTGCCGAATCCGGTTCCCTTGCTTCATGTGCATCCCTCGTTGATCGAACAAGCCTTGTTTAATGTGCTCGACAATGCGGTGAAATTTTCGCCGGCAGCCGCTCCGGTCCTGATTCGTGGGGTAAGGCATCTGGATGAATTGCAAATCGATGTAATCGACCGTGGCCCCGGCATTCCCGAAGCCGAGCGCTTGACTGTGTTTGACCGTTTCTATACTTCAGATCGCAGTGGTCGTGGTCATCGCGACGGCACAGGTCTGGGCCTGACGATTTGCCTGGGCATTGTGGCCGCACACAAGGGCAAAGTCGTTGCTCTGCCCGGAGAGCACGGTATCGGAACCAGCATTCGAATTACGCTGCCGTTGGATATCACACCCACCGATGCACCGAAGGACGAATGACATGTCCGATCCCAAAGGCGCCAGCATTTTGATTATCGATGACGAACCGCAGATCCGCCGTTTCCTTGGCATCAGTTTGCGGGCACAGGGTTATTCGATTTCCGAAGTCGGTAGCGGTCATGCCGGTCTGGAAGCTCTGGCAACGCTGGGCGCCGACTTGGTGATTCTTGATCTTGGCTTGCCCGATCTTGATGGTCTGGACGTGTTGCGTGAACTTCGTGCCTGGTCGAGTGTGCCGGTAATTATTTTGTCGGTACGAGCAGGGGAAGCCGGAAAAGTGCGTGCTCTCGATGCGGGCGCGAACGATTATGTCACCAAGCCTTTCGGCGTGCAGGAATTATCCGCACGTGTGCGTGGATTACTGCGCTTGCAAACTGCTGGCGATGCAGCATGGGTATTTGATGATGGCGTGTTGCGTATTGATCTAGCCCGACGTTCTGTAACACGTGATGGCGAACCCGTAATGCTAAGCCGCAAAGAATGGGCAATGCTGGCACTACTGATGAAGTACAGCGGCCGAGTCGTGACGCAGACCCAGATTTTACGCGAATTGTGGGGACCGACCCATCAGGAAGACACGCATTATCTACGCATACTGGTCGCCAAGTTGCGGATGAAGCTTGGTGATGAAGCGGCCGCACCGAGATACATACAAACCGAGGCCGGTGTTGGATTAAGATTTATTTCAGATATTGCATTTTGAGTCATGCATCAATGTCCGCTTCTAACTGATCGCGGCCGGTCGACCGTGGTAATTTTTTCAAGATCAATCAGCACCATGCATCAGCTCAACGGGTATACACCGACCCCCTGTAATGTCGCCGAAATGGCTCGAAGCATCTATCAGGTTTGATGATATTGGAAGATTTCAGAATTTAACTGTTAATTCGTAGCACGGTTCAGATGGAGTCATTACCCGGGCTACAAATCCCATCTTTCTTATACCCCAATCGGATTCGCCTTCTCCGGATCAATCTTGTACTGCTTGATCGCGCGCGTAACGTCTTTAGCATTCATCTTGCCTTCGCTGGCGAGTGCGGCGATGGCGGCGTGGGCGATGTAATAGCGATCGACTTCAAAGAAGCGGCGAAGGTTGGCGCGGGTGTCGGAACGTCCGAAACCGTCGGTGCCTAGCACGGTGTATTTCATCGGGACAAAGGCGCGGATTTGATCGGCGAAGGCACGTACGTAATCGGTGGCGGCGATGGCTGGGCCTTGGCGGCCTTCGAGGCATTCGGTTACAAAAGCTTTGCGGGCTTCGGCTTCGGGATGCAGACGGGTCCAGCGTTCGGCGTCGAAACCGTCGCGACGCAATTCGTTGAAGCTTGGGCATGACCAGATATCGCTGCTGACGCCGAAATCCTTATCCAGCAATTCCGCTGCGGCAATGACTTCACGCAGGATTGTACCGCTACCGAGCAGTTGAACGTGAGGTGCGCCTTTCTTCGGCTTGCCGCCGTCCTGCAACAAATACATCCCTTTCAGGATGCCTTGCTCGGCACCGGCCGGCATTTCCGGATGAGTGTAGTTTTCGTTCATCAGCGTGAGGTAGTAATACTCGTCGCGCTGTTCTTGCATCATGCGCTTCATGCCTTCCTGCACGATGACGGCGACTTCGTAACCAAAAGTGGGATCGTAGGATTTGCAATTGGGGATCGCGCCTGCGAGTAAATGCGAATGACCATCTTCATGCTGCAGACCTTCGCCGTTTAATGTTGTGCGACCTGCGGTGGCACCAAGCAAGAACCCACGTGCACGCATGTCGGCAGCCTGCCAGGCGGAATCGCCGATGCGCTGGAAGCCGAACATCGAATAGAAAATATAGAACGGCAGCATCGGCTGGTCGTTGGTCGAATAACTGGTGGCAGCTGCCAGCCAGGACGAGAACGCTCCGGCTTCGGTAATGCCTTCTTCCAGTACTTGCCCGGCGGTGTCTTCGCGGTAATACATTAATTGATCGGCATCGACTGGTTTATATTTTTGGCCGAAGGGCGCATAGATACCGATTTGGCGGAACAAACCTTCCATACCAAACGTACGCGCTTCATCGGCAACAATCGGCACCACGCGCGGACCAACATCCTTGTCGCGCAAAATAATATTCAGCACTTGCACGAAACTCATGGTGGTGCTGATTTCGCGATCACCGGAAGATTTCAGCAAGCGCTCGAAGTTTTCCAGCTTTGGCACTTCAAAACTTTGCGTTGCCTTGCTGCGACGTTGCGGCAGGTAACCACCTTTTTCGGCACGGCGTTCTTTCAGATATTTTACTTCTGGTGAATTTTCGCCCGGATGATAAAAAGATAAATTTTCGATATCGCTGTCGCTGACGGGGATCTGGAAACGATCACGGAAAACTTTTACCGATTCGGTATCGAGTTTTTTGGTGTTGTGGGTCGGGTTCAGCGATTCACCCGCTGCGCCCATGCCATAGCCTTTCACGGTTTTCGCAAGAATAACGGTTGGCTGACCTTTTTTTGCAACGGCCGCAGCGTAAGCGGCATGAACTTTGTGCGGGTCGTGACCGCCGCGATTTAATCGGCGAATGTCTTCGTCGGATAAATTAGCGACCATCGCTTTAGTTTCCGGATATTTTCCGAAGAAATTTTCGCGCGTGTAGGCGCCACCGAAGGCTTTGCAGTTCTGGTATTCGCCATCGACAGTTTCCATCATTAATTTTTTCAGCAGGCCCTGGCTGTCGCGCTGTAAAAGTGGATCCCAATAACTGCCCCAAACAACTTTCAAGACATTCCAACCGGCACCACGGAAGGAACCTTCGAGTTCCTGGATGATTTTTCCGTTGCCGCGAACAGGTCCGTCAAGACGCTGTAAATTGCAATTAACCACGAAACATAAATTATCGAGACCTTCGCGACCCGCAAGCGCAATAGCACCGAGTGATTCCGGTTCGTCGGTTTCGCCGTCGCCCAGGAAGCACCAGATTTTGCGATCGGTTTTCGGCATCAAGCCACGACCTTCCAGATATTTCCAGAAGCGTGCCTGATAAATCGCACTGATCGGACCGAGGCCCATCGACACGGTAGGCGTTTGCCAGAAGTCCGGCATCAACCACGGATGCGGATAAGAAGAAATGCCTTGGCCATCAACTTCCATACGGAAGTTGTCGAGTTGGCTTTCATTCAAACGACCTTCGAGAAATGCGCGGGCATAAATACCGGGCGAACTATGGCCCTGGATGTAAAGCAGGTCGCCGGGATGTTCCGGTGTTGGCGCGCGCCAGAAATGATTGAAGCCAACGTCATACAAAGTGGCCGAAGAAGCGAAGCTGGCGATGTGACCGCCGAGCTCGCCGGGTTTGCGATTGGCTCGCACTACCATCGCCATTGCATTCCAGCGAATGATCGAACGGATGCGCCATTCCATTGCGGGGTCGCCCTGCATGGCAGGTTCAAGATGCGAGGGAATGGTGTTGATGTATTCGGTGGTCGGGTGAAAAGGTAACTGCGCGCCAGTGCGGCGAGTCAATTCAACCATGCGCTCCAGCAATTCCTGCGCGCGTTCCGGACCGTCGTGATCGAGCACCGCTTTGAGCGATTCCATCCATTCACGGGTTTCATTCGGATCGCGGTCGTTTTCAAGCAAATCACTTAACCAATTCATTCCCTGCCCTCAGCCATCTTCAGAGTGTTTAGCTGCCAAGTTTACCGCAAGGGGCAGACATTCGCTGCGGTGTGGGGCGTAAGGGCGCCTGCTTGCTGCGCCCATAGTCTGTCGCAGAGTTTGGGCGCAGCAAGTAGGCGCTCCTACGATTCAAGCTTTAAGCCCAAACCAGCTGCGCGGGAAAAACAGCTTGAGCGCACGTTCCAGGCTCTTCCGACGCAGGCCAGGCTGCATAAAACCTCGCCAAATGGGGCTTAACCATTCCATTCTTGGCCGATCAAGAATAGCTTCTCTGACCTCGGCTTCAAGTCGATAAATTCGGATGATATCGAGCGCGATTTTTCTTTTGTCGGAATCGAGCGCTGGTCCTAATTCGCCAACGCAGTGCTCCAAATCGTCGGCAGTATCGCGATAAAGTTTTAGTGTTCTTTCATAGCGTCGGCGAAATGCTTGCGGGCTGTTGTCGCCACGCGCAAAGAACCAGTTACTTAAACTCTGCGGGTTTTGACGATATTGAATATGCACTTGTTTAAGATTTAATACCCGGCCTAATAATGCAGCACGAAAAGTCAGCACATTGTCTTCCACGCCACCTCTTAATGGACCGAAACGATCATAGAGTTCTCGCCGAATTGCCATGGTGGCGCCAAGTAATGTGATCATGCGACCG
This sequence comes from Arenimonas sp., assembly GCA_043721835.1. Lineage (GTDB taxonomy): Bacteria > Pseudomonadota > Gammaproteobacteria > Xanthomonadales > Xanthomonadaceae > Arenimonas. Next base: position 19,154 of record JAYSQD010000094.1, read on the forward strand.
GAGCGAGAAAAATTTTCGATACCAAATTCTTCCGGTAAATTCCACTCTACATTTTTTCGCAGCATTTCGCCCTGCATGTCGATCTCGTCATAAGCGGTGCCGAGCGCATAAACATCGCTACGTTGCGTGAAATTATCCATGCTTACCCGCGCACGTTCCGGGTAAGCGATATCGTCACCCGCCATGAAAATAAAATAGGCGCCCGATGCCAATTTCATGAGTGTATTAATGTGCTGGGTGATGCCTTGGTTTATTTCATTGCGTCGCAAAATAATGTCATGCGGCCCTTGATAGCTAGCCAGTTTTTTCTGAGCAATAGCGAAGGTGTCATCAGGAGACGCATCATCGGAAATAATAATTTCGCACGGAAGTGTTTGCGATAATGCGCCGTCAATGGCTGCTTCGATAGTCGAAGCAGCGGCATAGGCGACCATTAATAAGGATACTGCTGGCTGTGTGCGATCAGTCATAGAGGGCAAGTTTAGCGCAAGGCAGTGAAATTCGCTGCGTTGCGGCCGTAGGGGCGCCTGCTTGCTGCGCCCAAACTCTGCGACAGACCATGGGCGCAGCAAGCAAGCGCCCCTACGCTTGTGGTTACATACGCTCGACGCCGTGCACGACCGACAGGCGGCGAACGCGGCGGATAACATCGGCAAGATGCTTACGATTTCGGACTTCAATCACGAATTCCATGATCGACATTTGCGCGTCGGGTTCACGGTATTGCACGGAATCAATATTGGAATTGCACTCGGCAATTGCGGCGGCGACTTGTGCGAGAGTTCCGGGTTTGTTATCGGTTTCAATGCGCAAACTGACGCGGTAATCGCCTTCAACAATTCGGTCCCAAGCCATAGGTACGAAGCGTTCCGGGTGTTTACGGTAATCGACCATATTCGGGCAATCCATGCGATGCACGACTACGCCTTTACCAGCACTGAGATAGCCCATGATGTCGTCGCCCGGAATGGCATAGCAGCAGGCGGCAAAACTCAATACGCCGCGCTCACTGCCATTAATCAGAATTTGTTCGCCGCTTCTTGGCATGCCGTTATTTTTATTTTTTGAAAGCGGCAAACTGTTTTCGTCCTGCACCAGAATTTGTGCGACTACGGCCGGCATACGATTGCCCATGGCGATGTCGGACAGTAATTCTTCCAGACGGCGATAACGATTTTCCTGCAAATAATGATCAAGCCCGGCACCGGCGATTCGATCAAGCGAGCTATCAAGATTTTCGAGCGCGCGATCGAGCATACGATGACCAAGATCGACGGCATTTTCGTGTTCAAGATGTTTCAACGAATGGCGAATCGCGGTACGGGCTTTGCTGGTGACGACAAATTCCAGCCATTGCGGGCTTGGGCTTGCCGAGGGTGCGGTAATGATTTCTACTGTTTGTCCGCTAACCAATTTCATGCGTAGCGGCACCAGTTTTTTATCGACACGCGCAGCAACGGCGTGATTACCCACATCGGTATGTACGGCGTAGGCGTAATCGAGTGTGGTGGCATTTCGTGGCAATGAAAAAATATCGCCTTTCGGCGTGAACAAATAGACTTCGTCCGGGAATAAATCGATTTTTACGTTTTCAAGAAACTCGATGGATGAATCGGAAGTATCTTGCGAATCGACTAAACCACGCACCCAGTCCTGGGCACGAATTTGCGCGCTGTTGCTGGTGCGTCCGGCATTCTTATAAAGCCAATGTGCTGCCACGCCGCGCTCGGCAATCAAGTCCATTTCTTCGGTACGAATCTGCACTTCGACCGGCGAGCCGTAAGGCCCGAACAACAATGTGTGCAGGCTTTGATAGCCATTGGCTTTCGGGATTGCAATAAAATCGCGGAACTTGGCATCGAGTGGCTTGAATAAAGAATGCACGGCACCGAGCGCGTGATAACACTGCATCACTTTTTGCACGACAACACGAAAACCAAACACGTCCATTACCTGGTCGAAGCTTTTATTTTCTTCGCGCATTTTGCTGTAGATGCTCCAAGGCGCTTTGACGCGACTAATCACGCGAATAGGCAAACCTTCCTGCGTGAGTTTTTGTGCGAGCTGCGCTTCGATTGTTGCGAGCGCCTCACGCCGCATGACCGGTTGTGAAGCAATACGCTTGGAAATGACGCGATGACGCATGGGATAAAGTGCGCGAAAACCCAAATCCTGCAATTCGGATTTAATGCGATTCATACCGAGGCGCTGTGCAATAGGTGCGTAGATTTCAAGAGTTTCGCGGGCAATTCGGCGGCGTGATGCGGTTGCCATCGAATCGAGTGTGCGCATATTGTGTAAACGATCCGCCAGCTTGATCAAAATCACGCGAATATCGCGGGACATCGCCAACATCATTTTACGAAAACTTTCGGCCACCGCTTCCTGCTGACTTTTGAATTGGATTTTGTCGAGCTTGGTCACGCCATCGACTAATTCGGCCACAGTCTCGCCAAACATTTCGACAATTTGTGAACGTGGCAGCGGTGTGTCTTCCAAGGTGTCGTGCAAAATTGCAGCGCAGAGTGCTTCGGCGTCCAATCGTAAATCCGCCAAAATACCGGCTACCGCAATCGGGTGCGTGATGTAGGCTTCACCGGATTTACGCGTTTGGCCGTGATGCGCCATGGCGCCTATTTGATAGGCTTGCCGCACTTTCAAAATTTGTGCCGACGGCAAATAGTCGGTTAAGCGTAGTTCCAGGGCACGCACGGCATCCGGACACGGGTCCGGGCAAGGCGCAAGCGCGGGATCAATGGGGGCTTTTAAATGAGGCATAACCCCCAGACTACTTGGCTAAGCGTTTTGCTTCAATGGGTTGCGCATAAAAAAACGATCTCGTTGTAGAGATCGTTTTTTGTAACTTCAGATTATGAGAAACAATTAATCATCGCCGCCTTTAGATAAATCGTCATCCACCACTTCTGCGGCAGCCCATTCCAGCGCTTCGCGTTCACGGCGTTCACGTTCAGATTTTTCAACCTGGTCAATTAATTCTGCATCGATCTTGCCAGCGGCAATTTCACGCAACGCCAATACTGTTGGCTTGTCTTCATGTTCATAATTTTCTACGGTGGATTCGACACCTTTGGCCAGTTGGCGAGCGCGCTTGGCAGCCATCACCACTAATTCAAAGCGGTTGCCCACTACATCTAAGCAATCTTCTACGGTTACACGGGCCATGATGTCTCCTAAGAGGGCCGCTCGGCCGAGCGAAACCCTAAAAATCAAGTAGTTACAATGAACCGCGCATTTTACGCGTCTAACTGACTTGTGGCAATGAAAATAGCCGTTTCAAGCCAAAAGGTGTGCAATAAGGGCGGCATGCCGCTGCTGCTGCGCGTCCTGCTTGAGCCGCTGGGCCTGAAAAATCGCACGAAGTTCGCTGACAGCGGCATCAAAATGCTCATTCACGATCACATAGTCAAATTCATTGTAGTGCGACATTTCTTCGCGAGCATTGGCCAATCTTTGCGTGATGACTTCTTCGGAATCTTGCCCGCGATTTCGCATTCTGGTTTCAAGCGCTTCTTTTGATGGCGGCAAAATAAAAATACTGATGGCATCCGGTAATTTTTCCCTGACCTGACGCGCGCCCTGCCAATCAATTTCCAGCAAGACATCTTTTCCTGCTGCCAACTGTGGTTCAACCGATTGTTTGGCAGTGCCTTTGTAATCACCATGAACAAGCGCGTGTTCGAAGAAATCACCCTTGGCAATCATGGCTTCAAATTCTTCTTTGCTGATGAAATGATAATGAAGTGCGTGACGTTCGCCCGGCCGTGCTTTACGCGAGGTAAAAGAAATCGACAAGGCAATACCGGTTTCGCGAGACAAGACGGCATTCACCAAGCTCGACTTTCCTGCCCCGGAAGGTGCCGCAACAATATACAAAGTTCCGCGCATGATTGTTGTTCCTTATTCTAAATTCTGGACTTGTTCACGCAATTGTTCGATAAATACTTTTAATTCAACTGCTGCCTGTGTAGTGCGACTATCAACTGATTTTGAACCCAGGGTGTTGGCTTCGCGATTAAATTCCTGCATCAAGAAATCCAGGCGGCGACCAACCGCTTCGGGCAATTTGAAGATGCGACGCGCTTCGGAAACATGACTAGTCAAACGATCAAGCTCTTCATCGACATCGATTTTTTGCAGATTCAATACCACCTCTTGCTCCAGGCGTCCCGGGTCTAGCGGCAGTTTCAAATCGGCTAATTTGATTTCCATTTTGGCGCGCAATGCACTGCGGATTTCGGGCAACCATTCGCGTACCTGGGCAACGATGCGTTCGATACCATTAATTTTTTCCTGCATTACTGCGGCAAGTTTTTCGCCTTCGCGCTCACGCGAAACAACAAACTCGATTAAAGTGAGGTCGAGCATGGCCAGGGCTTCCGATTGCAAACCAGCCTGATCCAGAGGCGCTTCTTCCAATACTCCCGGGAAACGCAACAGCTCGGTGATTTCCGTTCTTGGCTCTGGAAACTTTTCAGCGAGACGAAAACTCAACTGCGAGAGCTGCTCGAGCAAGCGCTCATTCACTTTCAAATCCGTGACATTGCCAGCCGATGGGCGATAACGAAAACTCAGATCGATTTTTCCGCGCGAAACTTTTTGCGATACGCGTTCACGGAAACTGGTTTCCACGGCGCGCAGTTCTTCGGGCAAGCGCACCGACAATTCTAGATAACGATGATTCACCGCTCGCAATTCGCAACTCAGAGTGCCCCCAGTGGCGGCGGCTTCACTACCGGCAAACGCGGTCATACTACGAATCATGCTGAACTCCTGAAACCTAAGAGACGAAACATCAAGAGACAATGGTAATCTATTCGACCCTGCTTGACGTAATGATTGGATCACCATGACCCGCCCCAGTGCCCGCTTATTCGACCAGATGCGTGATGTTCGCATTGAACGCCAATTCACCAAACACGCAGAAGGCTCGGTGCTAATAAGCTTCGGCGATACCCGTGTACTCTGCACCGCCAGCATCGAAAATAAAGCGCCAGGCTTTTTGCGCGGCAAAGGTGAGGGCTGGGTCACCGCCGAATACGGCATGTTGCCGCGCTCAACCCATGAGCGCATGAACCGCGAAGCGGCCAGCGGCAAACAAGGAGGCCGCACACTGGAAATTCAACGCTTGATTGGCCGCGCCCTGCGCGCCTGCGTTGATCGCAAGGCATTAGGCGAACGCACCATCACGCTTGATTGCGATGTTTTGCAGGCCGATGGTGGCACTCGCACCGCTGCGATTACTGGCGCATTTGTCGCATTATGCGATGCGGTTGCCGTGCTGAAAAAACGTGGCGATATTACAAAGAATCCTATTCTTGGTGCAGTCGCCGCCGTGTCGGTCGGCATTTATCAAGGCACGCCTGTTTTAGATCTGGATTACGCCGAAGATTCACAATGCGATACCGACATGAATGTCGTGATGAATGACGGTGGCGGTTTTATTGAACTGCAAGGCACCGCAGAAGGGCATGCATTTCGTCGTGATGAATTGGATGCTTTGCTGGCGCTGGCAGAAAAAGGTATCAAGGAATTGCTGGTGTTGCAGCAACAGGCGTTGGCTAGCGTCTAATTCTGATGAGCACAACCCGCAACGCTCACTGATAGAGGGCGCAGCAAGCAGGCGCCCCTACAAAACTTTTATGAAAAAACTAGTTCTCGCCACTTCCAATCGCGGCAAAGTTGCCGAAATGCAGCCTTTGTTGTCCGACATCGGCTACAGCATTATTACGCAAGCGGAACTGGGCATCAGTGATGCTATCGAAGATGGCCACACCTTCGTAGAAAACGCATTGATCAAAGCACGCCACGCGAGCAAAATGACCGGCTTACCAGCAATTGCCGACGATTCGGGCTTGATTATCGACGCACTCAATGGCGCGCCGGGATTAATTTCTGCCCACTACGCCGGTGTTCATGGTGATGCCGAGGGCAATATCAAAAAAGTGCTGTCTGAAATGATGGACGTACCAAGAGCAGATCGCACAGCGCGTTTTTATTCATTGATAGTCATGTTGAAACACGCCGATGATCCACAACCGCTGATTGCCGAAGGCATCTGGGAAGGCGAAATTCTGGAACTACCACGTGGCAGCAATGGTTTTGGCTACGACCCGATTTTCTTCGTACCAGACCAGCAATGCAGTGCCGCCGAATTACCGGCTGACATCAAGAATCACATCAGCCATCGCGGCCGTGCGCTGCTGAAACTGCGCGAGCTGTTGAGTCTTGGTTACCGATAAAATGCCTGCCTTGATTCCACCGCCATTATCTTTATACATTCATATACCGTGGTGCGTTCGCAAATGTCCGTATTGCGATTTCAATTCGCATGAGCAGAAAGATTCGCTTCCCATTGATGACTACATCAATGCACTCACTGATGATTTAGAACAAGACTTGCCGCTGGTGTGGGGCCGTTCAATTCATTCGGTTTTTTTCGGTGGCGGCACGCCAAGTCTTTTCCCTCCCGACGCCATCGAACGTATTCTGGACGCCTGCCGTGCACGCCTAAAATTCGCTCCTAATGCCGAGATTACGATGGAGTGCAATCCGGGCACGGCTGAGCATGGGCGTTTTGAAAATTACCTAAGTGCCGGCGTCAACCGCTTAAGTTTTGGCATTCAAAGTTTTGATGATGGCTGCCTGAAAACTCTGGGGCGCATCCATGATTCCCATGAAGCGGAAACCGCCGTCAAAATGGCGCAGGATGCCGGCTATGCAAACATCAATCTGGACTTGATGTTTGCCTTGCCCGGACAAAGCATTGCGATGGCACGCAATGATGTGGAACGCGCGATGGCCTTATCGCCAACACATCTTTCCTATTACCATTTGACGCTCGAACCCAATACGATCTTTGCGGCCAAACCACCGCCGAATTTGCCCGATGAAGATGCCGCCTGGACCTTGCAGGAACAAGGCCAAGCACTCTTGGCCGAGCACGGATTTCAACAATACGAAATTTCGGCCTACGCTAAAGCCGACAAGCAATGTGCGCATAATTTAAATTACTGGCGTTATGGTGATTATTTGGGAATTGGCGCAGGTGCACATGGAAAAATTTCATCAGGTGCCAGTGGCGATATTTTGCGGCGCTGGAAACTCAAAAATCCGCGCGACTATCTGCAGCACGCCAAAACCGAAAAACGAATAGGCGGTGATGAATTAATCACGCTGGATAACCGGCCGTTTGATTACATGTTGAATGCACTTCGCCTATCCGAAGGTTTTTCGATCAAGGATTTTGAAATGCGCACCGGCCTTGAACGCAGTGCCATCGATAAAAAACTATCGCATGCAAAATTGATGGGCTGGTTGCAAGAACACGATGGTCGAGTCATACCGACCGAGCTGGGCCATCGTTTTAGCAATGATGTGATGGCTTTGTTTTTACACGATTGATTTATTTGATCGAATTTAATCGGACAGGTCGGGCCTAGAAGGCCCTCCTACGATTAGATGTTGCTGTAGGAGGGCCTTCTAGGCCCGAATGATGACGGGCGTGGCATAAGGGATTTCCATGGCGGCAGCTTGCTCTATTGGTATATCACCCAATAAATAATGCGCTGCTCGAATCACCCCAGCATGCGTAACCAGAATATGCGGCACTTCGAGCTGATGTAAAAAAGCACTCAGCCTAGTTATCACATCAATAAAATTTTCACCATTCGGCGCGCGAAACTTCGTCACCTCTTTTGCCCAAGCATCCAATGCAAACCGATCAATCGAATCCCAAGGCTGGCCCTGCCAATCACCAAAATTCATTTCGATGAGGCGCGCGTCTTGCTTAGCATTGATATCGATTGCCTGCGCTATTGCAAAGCAGCGTTGCAAAGGACTGCTGATCACAGGCAGCAAAGGCAGTTCTTCTTTCAACTTATAGGCATATTGCAAAACCACGGTGTCGGCTATCTGAGCGTCTAAAGCGCCGTAACAAATACCCTGCATATCCAACAATGGCGGATGCCGAATAAAAATATGTTTCATACGTTCAGCTGCTGACATACGGCAGCCGCCGCGAGTAAAAATCCGATTTCGCCGAACTGTTCGCAACAGCCCAAGGTATCGCCGGTGTAGCCGCCAAGTCGTTTTTTAAACCAATATGCACAGTAGAAACGAACCGTCATTACGGTGAGCAATCCTGCCAGCATTAGCATCCATATAATGGGCAAATAGATAATCGAAAATATAATCGCAGGCAGCACACCCAATAGCATCGCAATCAAAAATGCGGCGCCAGATAAATCTTGTGCAATCGGTTTCGATTTACTGTCATCGGTATCGCGTACATACGGCAGACTCGCCATTAAACTCACTGCACCCGCACGCGCGGCGGCATGCGAGGCTATCAATACAATAACGGCAATATCCAATGGCAAAATGACTAGCGCTTGCCAACGCAAAAGCTGACTAAACACTAAGGCCGCTGCGCCATAAGTGCCTATGCGCGAGTCTTTCATAATCACTAGCGCACGTTCGCGCGGCACTGCGCCACCAAGTGCGTCAAAGGTATCGGCCAGTCCGTCTTCGTGAAATGCGCCAGTGAATAGAATCGAAACAATAATAGCCACCAAGGCGGCAATCGGCATCGGAAAAACCTGTGCTGCCAGCCATAATGACAGTGCGGAAATAATTCCAACGACTATGCCAACAAGCGGAAAATAGCGTGCCGATGCATTCAACATATCGTTAGAAAAATCGCGAATCTCGGGCACTGGCAGTCGCGTGAAAAATTGCAGCGCTACCAGAAATAATTGCCACTGTTTTTTCATTCGCTGGTTTTTCCTGAAACACCGGCGCTGGCAAACGTGGCCATATTCGACAACATGGCACAGGCACTTCGCAATAAGGGCAGGACTAAAATAGCGCCACTACCCTCGCCCAAGCGCATATTCCAATCAAGCAAGGCTTTCGCCCCAATGCTTTCAAGCAGGGCCCGATGTGGGGCTTCGGCACTGACATGCGAAAACACCATATAGCGTTGAACTGCGGGCTGCATGCGTATGGCTAAGCAGGCGGCGGCACTGGCAATAAAGCCATCAACAATAATAACCTGGCGCGATTGAGCAGCACCCAGTATGGCGCCGCAAATCATGGCAATTTCAAAGCCGCCATAACGCGATAATAATTCGCGTGCATCACCACTTGCCGCGTACTTTTTGAAAGCTTGAACAATCACTTTTTGTTTAAGCGCAACGCCGTTATCATCAACACCGGTACCACGTCCCACGCAAGCCTCAACCGGTAAGCCAGTCAAGCCATGCATTAATGCCGATGCACTGGTGGTGTTGGCAATTCCCATTTCGCCGAAAACTACTGCGCCGTAATTTGGCAGATTTTCGCAAAGCGCTTTGCCGTGTTGCAATGCCGTTTGAACTTGTTCTGCGCTCATGGCAAGTTCATGCAAAAAGTTTTTAGTGCCGAAAGCGATTTTTCTATCCAATAAGTTTACGTGCGTTGGGATAATTTCGGCTACGCCAGCATCGACTACGGTCACTTTTGCATCATTGGCTTTTGCCAATACGCAAATCGCCGCACCGCCAGATAAAAAATTCAACACCATCTGTGCCGTGACTGCCTGTGGATACGCTGAAACACCTTCGTGGGCAATGCCATGATCGCCGGCAATCACAAAAACTTGGGCTAATTCGATGGAGGGCTTGATTCGCTCTTGAATACCGGCAACCTGCGCCGCTAAATCTTCCAAGCGTCCAAGCGAACCTGGTGGCTTGGTTTTTTGGTCTAATTCATTACGTACTTGTTGTTGAAAATCATCACCTAAAGCTTGAATCTGCGCAAATTTTTTTGTCATCGTCATCACTTTATGAATTCATTAATCGACTATTATCTAGTTAATCACCGCTTTTGAATATCAAAAAATGCTGGACTCACAATACATTCGCTGCCCGCATTGCGGTGAACGCTTCGAGGCTCTCATTGACTCCTCTGGCGGCGATGCTGATTACATTGAAGACTGCCCGGTCTGTTGCCGCCCGATCATGATGCATAGCCGCACTGACGAAAACGGGGAATTTGACGGGCTGGACGCCGAGCAAGATTTTTAACTGGCCCGATCTTCACGCAGCGATTACAATAGCTAGGTAATAGGTGTCGGGAAGTTGGTTTGAATCCAACACTGCCCCCGCAACGGTAAGTCAGCATCGCAAACGATGCATCTTTCAGTGACCACTGGAAATTGAATTTCTGGGAAGGAGAAAGAGACAGCTTTGGCTGAAAGCCCTGGTTGTTCGATGAGTCCGGAGACCGGCCTATTGCCGGGTCATTCGACCCAACAGCGCGTTGCGGTGGGCAACAGGGCGAGTGCAGGACGCTTTTTCATTGATTGCGCCCCGCGTTTGTCTTTCTCCATCCAGCCAGCTGCCTTGCGGGTGAGCATTATGGAGAACACTTTGAAACATTTTAATTCAACACAGGCCATGAAATTGGCCATTCTAAGTATCGCGATTAGCAGCTCTTTTTCGGTCTATGCCGATGAAGCACGGACACTCGATGCCGTTCAGGTCACCGCTAACCGTAGTGAAGTGGCGACTAATAAAACACTGGCTTCGGTAACGGTAATCACCCGCGCCGACATTGAACAAAGTCAGGCACCCGATGTTGCTGATTTGCTCAGCCAACAAGCAGGATTAGACATTGTTCGCAGCGGTGGCAGCGGCACCAATGTTTCGGTGTTTACGCGTGGCAGTAATTCTAATCACACGCTCATTTTAATTAATGGTGTGCGTGTTAATACTGCCGTGCAAGGCAGTTATGATTTTAGTAGTTTGCCGCTGGCATTGATTGAACGCGTTGAAATTGTTCGCGGCCCGCGGGCTGCTTTATGGGGCTCGGACGCCATCGGTGGCGTGATTCAGATTTTTACTCGCGCAAAAGGCTCTTTTGCCGAGCTCCGTGCTGGCAGCTATGGCCGTGCCGAGTTTGATGTGGGCTTTGGTGCGGGCGACGAAGAAAATAATTTTGGTGCTGCGTTTGGTTATGGCAGTGCAGATGGTTTTTCTGCATTGAACGATCCGCTCGCTTTTGGCTATAACCCAGACAACGATGGCTATGAAAACAGCCATTTTCTGCTTAATGGCAAAATGACAATTGGCTCGCAAACCTTGTCGGCCTTTACTTCGGCGCTGGATGCCAATATTGACTTTGACGAAGGTAAATCCAACAAGAAAAATCGCGAAGTGGGTCTCGTATTAAAAGGCAAACTTACCGACACTTGGCAACATTCACTCAGCATTGGCCATAGCTACGAAAACCTTGATACACCGGCTTACGACAACCTTTTTGGTAGCCGCCGACTGGCTGTGGACTGGGTCAATAGCATTGATGTCAACGAGCAAAATCGTTTCAATGTCGGCGTCAATTGGAGCAGCGAGAATGGCTTCAACGAAGATCTCGGCATAGCCACGATTGAGAATACGCGTCGTAACACCGGGTTGTTTGCTTCATGGCGCGGTGAGTTTGCCAGCAACACTTTTGAACTCGCGGCGCGGCGCGATGAGAACAGCCAATTTGGCGGAAAAACTACCGGCCAAGCGGCCTGGGGTTTTGAAATCAATGAAGACCTAAGATTGCGTGCGAGTTGGGGCCAAGGTTTCCGGGCGCCTAATTTCAATGAACTTTATTACCCGGGTTTCTTTGGTTTTTTTAAAGGCAATAAAGACTTGCGTCCTGAATCATCTGACAGTGTGGAGTTAGGGCTTAACTTCAACATTAGCAGCCAACAAACACTCGAGGTATCCGCCTACAACACCAAAGTCACCGACTTGATTGCTTTTGAGGAACTACCTACTTTTTCAGCTACCAACATCAACCGCGCCCGTTTGAAAGGCGCTGAAGTCGAATATCAATTTAAAGGCGAAGTTTTTTCTATCGCTGCCAATGCCGGCTGGCAAGATGCACGCAATCTGGATGGCAATATAAAATTGTTGCGTCGTGCCGACCGCAAACTCAACGTGAATACCAACTTCAAAATCAACGAGCAATGGAGCTTGGGCTTGGATCTGCAAGCAGCATCCGAACGCCCAGACTTTGGCAAACCGGCAGCGGGCTATGGTCGTGTTGACGGCCGCATTAGCTACCAATTCGCCGAGGCCTGGACCCTGGAAGCACGCATCGAAAACCTGGGCGACAAAGACTACGAGCTCATTCCCGGCTACAACACCCCGGGCCGCAGTGGTCTGATTACGTTGCGCTGGAACGGCAAAAACTAGAAAAGCGGCCATCCCTTAATTACCTGCCGCTTGTAAAGATGTAAAAAGATGTGTTTTGACTGGCTTCAAATGCCCCGCTGTGCCTAAAATCACGGCGGGGATTCTTTATGGAGCTAGGCATGTCTGATTCAAGCATTGCGTCGCATAACTCTGCGCCGACATTAGCCTCGAAAAACCTTCCCAGACGCGTCCGGCATTTGCTCGAGGGCATCCTGGAGTTTGCCTCGGATGAATTTGAACGCGGCTTGATGTCCAGTCTTAACGAATTTGAACAACAATTATTTAAATTTGCCGAACAAGCCCGTAGTGCCGCCGTGCAAACGCGCTGGCTTGAAGCACAGCGTTTAATCAAACGCACTCGCCATGATTTGGTACCGCGGTTTCTTATTGCGCTGGAAGCAGAACTTTCACTCTTGCGCGAACCCTATCAACCCAAACCCTTATTCATGTCGCGCCTAGGCGTTGGCATGGGCACAGAACTGTCGCTAGTCAATGACTTGGAAATTGACGAAGCCACCATCATGATAGAAATATCCAATCGTGGTGAAATGCGCAATAGTCTGTCGCTGTATTTGCTTGGTCAGCGCTTTGGTGTGCTTGCCGGTAAACCGGCCTTTGATTCCGAATCCTTACCGATCGGCCCACAGGCTTTATGCCGAATGTTGCGTGATGCTTCTGATTGTCTTGGACTTACCGAAGAACACCGCCTGATGTTTTTCAAAATATTCGAAAAACAAGTCATGCCGATGTATGGCAATTTGATTGAGTCGGTAAATAATTTTCTGGCTAAAAATAATGTTCTGCCCAATTTACAATACGTCCCTATTCGTGCACGCCCGAAATCGCAGTCGGTTCCGGTTGAAAAATCCGGCGAAAATGCAGAACAGGCTACTCAGGGACGCACAGGCAATGGCACTCCCCTTGCCTTGGAAGATGAAAATCATCAAGGCAGCGCACGCTCCTCACTACGAGCCAGCGAAAGCCCGAATGCCGCCCAAACTACCCAGCCCGACGGTGCCCAAAATCTTTCCGGCAATCCCTATACCGGTGGCATCGGAAATAGCCAGGGTTTTGGTGGCGGTGGCCAAAGCGGTTCTGGTGGCTCAGGTAGTCGCGGACAAGGCGGCAACTACGGCGGTGGCGGACAAGTCGGCAGTCAAGGCACTGGCGGTGGACGCAGCTCCAATAGCGGCGGCGGTCTAAGCATTCGCGGCAATATTTCTGGCAGCAATGGCGCTGGCAACAATAATTCAGCAAGTGATAACAGCGAGTCCACGGGTGAGTTAGACGAAGCCAGCTTCAATATGATGCGGCAGTTATTGGCAAGTCGAAAACTATTGCTCGGCAAACTCAGTCCTGAAAAAATTCAGACCACTGCCAGTAAATCAGAACCGGTTCCAGCAACACTCTTGCAAAAAACTTTGCAGATGCTCCAGGGCAAACCAGTCACACCCGTGTTGACTGCAGGCAAGCCCACCGCAAGAAATATTCAGCACATCAAACAAGATTTAATGTCGCAGCTGCGGATGAGTTCCGACAGCCAGGAAGCGCCGGTGTTGAATGAAGAAGACAACGACGCCATCGATTTAGTGGGCATGCTGTTTGACAGCATTAACAAAGACGTTAAAACCAATAGCCCGGCTGCGCATTTGCTCGCCAAACTTCAAGTGCCGTTGCTGCGCGTTGCCTTGCAAGACAAAGGCTTCTTCACCAAACAAAATCACCCTGCCCGTCAAATGCTCGGGGCCATTGCAGAATCGGGTGCTTACTGGTTGGGCGATGATGATGCAGACCCGGCACTGCTCGGCAAAATGAATGCCGTGGTAGATCGCACGGTGCGGGAATTCGACGGTGATATGTCGCTATTTCAGCAACTTTTAAGTGACATCAATTCACATCTACAAATTCTGACCCGCAAAGCCGAGGTCGCCGAAAAGCGTCATATTGAAGCGGCACGCGGCAAAGAAAAACTGGCGATAGCACGCGACCAAGCCTCGGTGGCAGTCAATGTTTTATTGAAAGACCAAACCATGCCGCGCTTTACCCACACCTTATTGAGTCAGGCATGGACCGATGTCATGGCGCTGACTGCGCTGCGCTCGGGCGAAGATTCCGACGCTTGGAAGCAACAACTCAGTGTTGCCGAGCGACTGATTCAGGTCGCTAAAGCGCCTCCCGGCCAAGCACTCATCTCAGCCGACGAAGCACAGCAACTCCGGCGAGAACTAGAAAGCTCGCTGACTCAAGTGGGCTACCAAAGTGACGAAGCGACGGCAATTACCGAACGCTTAATCGACCCGCAATCGGGCAAGGAAGGCGATTCGGCAAGTCGCACTGAATTGACCATGCGGCTCAAATCGCGCGCACGTTTTGGTGAAGATATTGCCGCCATAAAAGCGAAGAAGGTTAAGCTCACGCCCGATGAACAAGCACGTTTTGAACAGTTGAAACTGGTGGCGTTTGGCACATGGTTTGAATTTGCAACCAATCAGCAAGGTGACCGCATTCGTCGTCGCATGGCTTGGTATAGCACCACGACCGGGCACAGCTTATTTGTTAATCAGCGAGGCCAAAAAGTGGGCGAATATCATTTAGAAGTTTTAGCCAGAATGCTCGTACGCGGCGAATTATTTATTGTTGAAGAAAAAACCGGCGGCATTATCGACCGCGCCTGGCAATCTGTGATGAGCGCCTTGCGCTCATTCGCCGGCCAATCTCCCGCGGAGGCTACAGTAGCGACATGAACAATGAATATCGTCGCGCCCGCCGTCGCAAAGTGGGTTACAACGTCGAAGTTTACGACACCATGACCGAAGCGGTGATTGGCAAACTCAGCAATTTATCCGAGACCGGCATGTTGCTTATCATGCACGAACCGATGATGAACGACGCCTTGTATCAATTACGTCTCAATTTGCCCGATCAGCTGGGTGTGACTCAAACTATTGATGTGGGTGCGCATGAACTATGGGCCGATGAAGCCGCCGCGCCGGGCCAGGTATGGATTGGCTTCCGCTTTATTGATGTCTCGCCAGTGCATGTAGGCATTATTCGTGAATGGGTTGATGCCCCAGGTGGTCATTACGTTTGACATGAGACTTATCAAAATATTTTTTTTGATATTGGCTCTGAGTCTGGTCATCAGTTGCAACACATCCAATATCAGTACACTGAAAATTTATGTTGATGGCAGCGACACCCTGTTGGAAATTCGAGATATATAGCCGCAAACATTAAGCACGCTTACTCCGACCATTACGCGATTGCTGAAAACACAGAATGAACAATCGCATGCCTGGAAAACATCAAAATTAACTTCGATTAATTCAGCCTTGGCTGCTGGCAAAAAAGCAACGATCACAAAAAGTAATTTACACCTGATGCAAATCAGCAAGCCGCTTTATGTCGCAAGCGATGCTTATTACGACCCCAGTATTGGTTCCTTAGTCAGAATGTGGGGCTTTTATACCGACAAGTTTCCTATCAATCAAACACCGCCGACGAATGTACAAATTTCCGAATGGCTAGCTCATAAGCCGGTGTTTACCGATATCACGTTTAACAAACAAACTATTTCTGCAAGCAATCCAAACACCCAGCTCGATTTTGCCACCATTCTTGAAGGTGTTGCAGCAGTAGACATGAAACGCATTTTTGCACAGCAGCAAATACAAGATGCTTTGGTTACGATGGGCTCTGATCAATTTACCGTCGGCAATGAAAATACCAAGCCGTGGACGGTGCAACTAAAAGATCCTTTTGGTGGCGCTTTAGGACAAATTGATTTGCAAGGCAACGAAGCTTTGTTTAGTTCGGGAAACTTCAACAAATTTCGCATGGCGCCCACGGGGTCACGCTGGGGTCCTGTATTAGACCCTCGCACGGGCAACCCGGCACAAGGTTCCGCTGCCGTGGTAGTACTACACAACGACACGGTGCTGGCCGATGCTGCTTCCACCGCATTAATGGCTGGAGGGCCGGGTAATTCCCGCAGGCTCGTGCTACGCATGAAATTAGCCTGTGCCATGATGGTGACCGAAGAAAACGCGTTGCTTATCACCACGCAAATGAAAAAACGCGTTAAGTTTTTTCGAGATCCAGTACCGCTAGGCGAGCCGATTGCCAATGGTGAAAGCTGTAAATGATGTCATCGCTGTAAATGATGTCATCGCTGCAAATCATTGATAGCTAATTTGCTAAACAATCGGAAAATCAAAAAAAAGAAAACACAATGCCCTTGAAGAAATCACAAAGACCACGAAGATAAACCGTGGGAGCGTCCGTCAGGCGCGAATGGCCCGAGACGCTGTTGAGCGCCTAGGTATGGATTTATAAATGCACCCCTTGGGAGCACTCACGAGCGCGATAGGCCTGCGACGCGAGTTGGTAGTTCGTCATCCACGCTCAGCACCATGACGTTTTACTTTATTGATATCGCAGATTTAAGGTCTATCGCGCTCGTGAGGGCTCCTACGCAGTGTTGCCATCGGATTTTATTGGCAGGAAACGAAAATGGCGGCTGCAAGGCGGCAGGATTGATCAAATACTTAATTCGTTGGATCATTTGGAACATTAGTTATATTTGCACCGCCACCAAGACCGGCTTAACATTGAAACTTGAATATCACCAAAATTCGGCGCAGGCCAATATTGAACACGAGACAAAAATGAACCTATACCATGAACACCTTGCTACCGTTATCAAACGCGCCGACCTGGCTTTGGCTGCTGGTGGTTTTGATCATTTAGTGATTGCATCGGGCATCGAAAAATATCGTTTTCTGGATGATATGCCCTACCCGTTCAAGCCCAATCCGCAATTCAAATATTGGCTGCCGCTCACGCAACATCCTCATAGCTGGATTATTCACACGCCGGGCAAAAAACCGGAGCTTGTGTATTTTCAGCCCGATGATTATTGGCATGTACCACCGAGCGCACCTAGCGGTGACTGGGTTGAGCATTTTAATATTCATATTATTGATAGCCCGGAACAAGCTGCAAAATTCCTGCCACAGGGCAAGTCGGCGATTATTGGCGAAGCGGACGCCGCTATCGGCGAGTTTGCTCCTAACAACCCGAGCGCGGTGATTCAGCATCTGCATTTTCATCGTGCTTTTAAAACCGCTTATGAATTGAGTCTAATGCGTAAGGCGCAACGTAAAGGCGCACTCGGCCATCTTGCTGCGCGCAGTGCATTTCATGCCGGTGAATCCGAAGCCGGTATTAATTCCGCTTTTCTAAAGGCGGCCGGCCATACCGATAGCGATGTGCCTTACAACAATATTGTTGCATTGAATGAAAACGGCGCGACCCTACATTATCAATACAAAAGTTTCGATAAACCGCGTGAACATCGATCCTTGTTAATTGATGCGGGCGCCGAAGTGAATGGTTATGCTTCCGACATTACCCGCACCTGGAGCAACGGCGACACTCGGTTCATCGACCTCATTAATGCCGTAGATGACGAACAAATAGCATTGGCCGCCAAAGTGCAGGCAAATACCGATTACCGCGATTTGCATCTGGAATGCCATCTGCGTTTAGGCAGCGTTCTTAAAGCCTTGGACATTGTTGATATGGACCCCGGCAGCATGATGGAAGCGGGCATTACTTCCACATTCTTTCCGCACGGTCTGGGTCACCCGATTGGCCTGCAAGTGCACGACGTTGCCGGTTTTGCAGCCGATGAAACCGGCACCATGATTCCAAGACCAGCAGGGCATCCTTATTTGCGCATGACCCGCAAGCTGGAACCGGGAATGGTCGTCACCATAGAGCCGGGAATTTATTTCATCCCCACTTTATTAGCGAAACTAAAAACATCGAAACACAGTGCCGTGGTGAATTGGCACAATGTTGAACACCTCACTGCATTTGGTGGCGTGCGTATTGAAGACGAAGTTCATTGCACGGACGGCAAGCCTGAAAATTTAACGCGCGATGCGTTTTCGGAAATTGAGAAAGATTGATTTTACGTAGGAGGGCCTTCTAGGCCCGACAGATCTGCT
>JAYSQD010000095.1:0-19530 GCA_043721835.1 Arenimonas sp.
TTCGTGCCAAAATCAGGGTTGAGCGCCCGTAGCTCAACCGGATAGAGCACCGGCCTTCTAAGCCGGCGGTTACAGGTTCGATTCCTGTCGGGCGCGCCATTACGAGTGATATAGTTTTCATCTGCGGTGGTTGTAGCTCAGCTGGTTAGAGCATCGGATTGTGATTCCGAGGGTCGTGGGTTCGAACCCCATCATCCACCCCAACTTATCAGTCGGTTAGTCCGACATCTTCCTCAAGACCGTTTCCAAGCGCCATTCAGAGTGCTCGGCAGCGCGTGTTTGTTTGGTATGAAATCGTGTTTTGCAAGTGGCCGACTCTTCCACCCCGGCTGCTTAATGCGGCATAATATGCAGCTCAGCCGTTCATGCGGGTGGTTTTGCGTGATTAGGGCCGTTAGCTCAGTTGGTAGAGCAGTTGACTCTTAATCAATAGGTCGAAGGTTCGAATCCTCCACGGCCCACCATTGCCATCTGCGTTGCGGCGAGTAAGTTTTGCGAAAATGGCGGAATTGGTAGACGCCCAGGTTTTAGGTACCTGTGCCGTAAGGCGTGAGAGTTCGAGTCTCTCTTTTCGCACCATGCTGTCGTAGCGTATTTGGTCAATATATTCTTGATCAATACGCTCGACTTTATATATTTATTTATCGCGCTCAAAGCGCGGCAGCAGGAGTTGTTATGCAAGTTTCGTTGGAAAACACCGCTAATCTTGAGCGCCGTATGACGGTGAATGTGCCCGCAGCGCGTTTGAATGAAGTAGTGGCAAGTCGCCTGCAAGAAATTGCCCGTACCTCAAACATGAAGGGTTTTCGTAAAGGCAAGGTACCGACCAAGGTGATCGAGCAGCGTTTCGGTCAACAAGTTCGCGCAGAAGCTTATGGCGATTTGGTTCGCATGACTTTCGGCGAAGCCGTCCGCGAAAAAAATCTGTTGCCAGCCGGCACCCCCAATATTGAAGCCGGTAAAAATGGCGAAGATGGCGAAATCAGTTTCTCGGCAACTTTTGAAGTGGTGCCGGATTTCGGCAATATCGATGTGAGCAAATTAGAAGTGTTGCGCGAAACCTCGAAAGTCGAAGACAGCGACATCGAAAATATGATTGAAACCCTGCGCCAGCAGCGTCGCGGCTGGATGCCGGTCGAAGCCGCTGCCGAAGTTGGTTACTTGGTGAATGTCGAAACCTTCGCGCAAACCGACGAAGCTCGTTTTCCTCCGGAAGGTTCGGAAAAAGGCGCCACTGTCATTGGTTCTAACGTAATGTTCCCTGAAATTGAAGCACAATTAGTCGGCCTGAAAACCGGCGATGAACGCATTGTTGAAGTGACCTTTCCCAATGATTGGCGCGTCGTCGAACTTGCTGGTAAAGCCACCAAAGTGACTGTGATTGTCAGTAAAGTGTCGCAACCGGTTATGCCTGATGTTGATGAAGCCTTCATCAAAAGCTTTGGCATTCGCAGCGGCAAGCTTGACCAATTCCACAAGGAAGTTCGCAATAATCTGGAACGTGAATTGAAAGGCAATGTGATGTTCCGTCTGCGTGCCGAAGTCGCCAAAAAATTGATTGCAGCCTATTCGCATGTCGAATTGCCACCTCGTTTAGTCGTGGCTGAAGCACAAAGCATGGCGCGTGGCGCTGAGCAACAGGCTCGCCAACAAGGCCAGCAAGTGACTTTGTCGCATGAGCAATTTTTGTCGGGGGCCCACAACCGCGTTGCTGCAGCCCTTTTAGTTGGCGAAGTGGCCCGTCAAAATGACCTGAAACTCGATTCGGCACGCCTGAAAGAAACCATGCAGCTTATTGCCTCGACTTACGAAGATCCTTCTCAGGTCATTGAACTTTACCGAAACGATCCCAATATGATGTCTCAACTGCAGAATCGCGTGATGGAAGAGCAGGTGATTGATTGGATTGCCGAACGCGCGCAATCTACAGAAATCAGCCTGAGCTTCGCTGACGCTATGCGACCGGCTGCTTAACGGCACAAATTGGAGAAAAATATGCAAGCTACAACGGGTTTGAACTTGGTACCGATGGTCGTAGAGCAAACCCCACGCGGTGAACGTGCTTACGATATTTATTCACGTTTGTTAAAAGAGCGCGTGATTTTTCTGGTTGGCCCGATTGATGATTACGTCGCCAATGTAGTGGTTGCGCAATTACTGTTTCTGGAAGCTGAAAATCCTGAGAAAGACATTAGCCTCTATATCAACTCACCTGGTGGCGTTGTCACAGCGGGTATGGCGATTTATGACACCATGCGCTTCATCAAGCCTGATGTCAGTACCATTTGCGTTGGACAGGCCGCCAGTATGGGCTCGTTCCTGCTTGCCGCCGGCACCAAAGGCAAGCGCTATATTTTGCCCAATTCACGCGTGATGATTCATCAGCCCTCCGGCGGCGCACAGGGCCAAGCGAGCGATATTGCCATTCAGGCCAAGGAAATTCTGTATTTACGCGAACGCCTGAATGCCGAATTAGCCAAAAATACCGGGCAAACTGTCGAGAAAATCTCGCTAGATGTCGAGCGCGACTACTTTATGGCAGCCGAAGAAGCTAAAACTTACGGTGTGGTTGACAGTGTCCTAAGCAGTCGCCCGGAAGACAGTATTCAGGCAGGTTAACGGGTCCATTATGCATTTGGCCCAGGCCATCCCGGTTTATCTGCGGATGGCTTGGTGCCGATAAAAGCTGTGTTATTCTCAAATCGTATAGTTTTGGCCTTATAGGCTAGGTGGAAGCATGACTGACGAACGTCAGGGCCGGTCCGGCGACAATAGTAAGGTTTTGTACTGTTCTTTCTGTGGCAAAAGCCAGCATGAAGTGCGGAAGTTAATTGCAGGCCCGAGCGTATTCATTTGCGATGAATGCGTCGAGTTGTGCAACGATATTATTCGCGAAGAGCTTGAAGAAAAAGCTTCGGCTGCTCGTAGCCATTTGCCAAAACCACGCGAAATTCTTGAAGTGCTTGATCAGTACGTGATCGGACAACCGCGCGCCAAGAAAACACTATCGGTCGCTGTCTATAATCATTACAAGCGAATTGAGTCGCGTCAGAAAAATGATGATATTGAGTTGGCGAAATCCAATATCTTGCTGATCGGTCCCACAGGCTCGGGTAAAACCTTGCTGGCGGAAACATTGGCGCGCTTGTTGAATGTGCCTTTCACCATTGCCGATGCCACCACGCTGACCGAGGCGGGTTATGTCGGTGAAGATGTCGAAAACATCATCCAGAAATTGCTGCAAAAATGCGACTACGATGTTGAAAAAGCCCAAAGCGGTATCGTCTATATCGATGAAATCGACAAAATTTCCCGCAAGTCTGAAAACCCCTCGATCACTCGCGATGTTTCGGGTGAAGGCGTGCAGCAGGCATTGCTGAAATTAATTGAAGGCACTGTGGCTTCTGTTCCACCACAGGGCGGACGTAAACATCCACAGCAGGAATTCTTGCAAGTCGACACCAAAAATATGTTGTTTATTTGTGGCGGCGCTTTTTCCGGCCTCGACAAAATTATTCAGCAGCGTTCCACCGAAGCTGGCGGCATCGGCTTTGGCGCGAAGGTCAAAAGTCAGGAACGTAAAGCCGACACCGGCAAATTATTGCATGACGCCGAACCGGAAGATTTAATCAAATTTGGTTTGATACCCGAATTTGTCGGTCGTTTGCCGGTTGTTGCTTCACTGGAAGAACTTGATGAGCAGTCGCTGGTAAAAATTCTGACAGAACCGAAAAACGCCATCAGCAAGCAATTCAAAAAGTTATTTGAAATGGAAGGTGTTGAACTGGAAATACGTCCCGATGCCTTGCTTGCCGTTGCGCGCAAAGCCTTGAAGCGTAAAACCGGCGCGCGTGGTCTGCGCACAATTTTGGAATCGGTACTGCTCGACACCATGTACGAATTGCCGTCGATGGAAAACGTCAGTAAAGTGGTCGTTGACGAGTCGGTGATCAATCATCAGACCGAGCCCTACATCATTTACTCGAACACTGCGCCGCCTGCGCGCGCAGCATCCGGCGATTAAGGTATTCATGTTGACAAAACTTAATAACGGGCCGACATCATCGGCCCGTTTTTCTTTGTGTATTTAACGTAGTCATTAATATGTTTGGCGTCACCTGCTTGCAAGTCGACTAAGGCACCCCCATAACGGCATAAAGCAATTGGAGAAGACAATGGAAGTAGTTAATAAAGTCGAATTAGATTTGCCCGTTCTGCCATTGCGCGATGTGGTGGTGTACCCGCATATGGTGATCCCGCTTTTTGTTGGACGCGAGCGTTCGATAAAAGCCTTGGATTTGGCGATGGCGGCTGACAAGCAAATTTTACTACTGGCGCAAAAAAGCCCCGATACCGATGACCCTGCTTCCGAAGATCTATATACCATCGGGACACTGGCTACCGTGTTGCAATTGTTGAAACTACCAGACGGCACCATCAAGGTCTTGGTCGAAGGCACCGCACGTATTAAAATGACCGGCTTTTCCGAGCGTGACACCGCCATGACCGGCACTGCGCATACAGTTGATTCGGTATTTGATCGTGATACTCGAGAGCTCGATGTGACCCAGCGTTCCTTGATGTCATTATTTGAGCAATACGTCAAAACCAACCGCAAATTACCGCCGGAGTTACTCAGCACTTTATCGGGTATTGACGACCCGAGTCGTTTTGCCGATACCGTATCCGCGCACTTAAGCACGCGCCTGGTCGATAAACAGACGTTGCTCGAAATCCTGAATGTGGGCGAACGCCTGGAAATGCTGATCGGTTTGGTTGACGGCGAAATTGATGTTCAGCAAATCGAAAAACGTATTCGTGGCCGGGTTAAATCGCAAATGGAAAAAAGCCAACGCGAATATTATTTGAATGAACAAATGAAAGCCATTCAAAAAGAACTCGGTGAAAACGAAGAAGCCCCGAATGAGCTTGAAGAATTGGCGAAGAAAATTGCCAGTGCCGGTATGCCTAAGGAAATTGAAACCAAGGCTAAAACCGAGCTCAATAAATTGAAACAAATGTCACCCATGTCGGCTGAAGCGACTGTTGTTCGTAATTATCTAGACTGGATGACTGGCGTGCCCTGGAAGAAAAGCAGCAAGGTACGTAAAGATTTAAAAGAAGCGCAAAAAGTATTGGATGAAGATCATTACGGACTTGAAAAAGTAAAAGATCGCATCCTGGAATATTTGGCAGTGCAGGCGCGCGTAAAAAAAATGCATGGTCCTATTCTTTGCTTGGTCGGGCCGCCCGGCGTTGGTAAAACTTCATTAGGTCAAAGTATTGCCAAAGCCACGAACCGTAAATTTGTCCGCATGAGTTTGGGTGGCGTGCGCGACGAAGCCGAGATTCGTGGCCACCGTCGTACCTATATTGGTTCGATGCCGGGCCGTATTGTGCAAAACCTTAATAAAGTCGGCACCAATAATCCATTATTCGTACTCGATGAAATCGACAAGATGAGCATGGATTTCCGTGGTGATCCATCATCGGCTTTATTAGAGGTATTGGACCCCGAGCAAAATCACACTTTCAACGATCATTATTTGGAGGTCGATCTGGATTTGTCGGAAGTAATGTTTGTCGCAACTGCGAATACCCTGAATATCCCCGGGCCTTTATTGGATCGTATGGAAGTCATTCGCATTCCAGGCTATACCGAAGAAGAAAAGCTCAATATTGCAGAACGCTATTTGCTACCGAAACAGCTCAAGGGCAATGGCTTGAAAGAGGGGGAGCTGAAAATCCAGAGCGATGCACTGCGTGACATTATTCGTTATTACACTCGCGAGTCCGGGGTGCGCAATCTAGAACGAGAAATTGCGAAAATTGCGCGCAAAGTCGTCAAGGAAATCGTCCTTGCCGGTCCACAGCCCAAGCAAGTGAAAAAAGATGGCAACGCCGCAAAGAAAATGGCCACAGTGAAAGTATCTTCCGAAAATCTAGATAAATATCTCGGTGTCCAGCGCTTTGATTTTGGTTTGGCCGAAGAGAAAAGTGAAGTGGGTTTGGTCACTGGTTTGGCCTGGACTGAAGTAGGGGGTGACTTACTGCAAATCGAAGCTACTCTGATGCCAGGCAAAGGCCAGCTCATTCTTACTGGTCAACTCGGTGACGTGATGCAAGAATCGGTGAAAGCAGCCCATACCGTGGTGCGCTCTCGCTCCGAAGCCTTGGGCCTTGATAGCGAGTTTCATCAAAAGTTTGATATCCATGTGCACGTGCCTGAGGGCGCAACACCAAAAGACGGACCGAGCGCGGGCATCGCGATGGTGACGGCATTGGTGTCGGCGTTGTCAGGTGTACCTATACGAGCAGACTTGGCAATGACCGGAGAAATTACATTGCGAGGGCGTGTGCTTCCGATTGGCGGATTGAAAGAAAAGCTGTTGGCTGCGCTACGCGGCGGTATAAAAACCGTTTTGATTCCGCTGGAAAACAAAAAAGATCTTGCCGATATTCCGAGGAACGTCACGCAAGACCTTGAGATTATTCCAGTTAAGTGGATTGATGAAGTGCTGAATGTAGCACTGGTGCGGCCTTTGTCACCTTCAACAGAATCTAGCAATGCTGTCAAGGAAGCAGTTGAAAATACTGGCCGCGATTCGGATCCAAACCCGTTACGTCATTAAGATTTTTTTAAATTAACTGAGAGCCGCGAAAAATAAGGTTCTCAGTGCTTGCTTATGTAAAAAAGCACTGGTATAAATTGCACAACCGAAATGTAGGTATGCCTACGTTTCGGCTCAGGTGGATTAGATGTTGTTTTCTTCGAACACAACTAATTTATAAAAATTTTGCGAATACAAATCGCACAGGGAGTTTATTTATTATGAACAAAGCTGAATTCGTTGCTAGCGTTGCAGAAACCGCTGAACTGTCGAAAGCCGATGCTGCCGGTGCAGTTGATGCGGTAATTGAAGTTATCAAAAAAGCCCTCAAGAAAGGTGACACCATCACCCTCGTTGGTTTTGGTACTTTCTCTGTTCGTAAACGTGCTGCTCGTCAAGGCCGCAACCCGCAAACGGGCGCGACCATTAAAATCAAAGCTTCTAAAAATCCGGCATTCAAAGCTGGTAAAGCCCTTAAGGATGCTGTAAACTAAGCGACTCGCTAGGGTGCTTAGCTCAGCGGTAGAGCGTCTCCCTTACACGGAGAGGGTCGGGGGTTCGAAACCCTCAGCACCCACCATAGTACCTAGTAAAAAAACGCGGAGTGGTAGTTCAGTTGGTTAGAATGCTGGCCTGTCACGCCGGAGGTCGCGGGTTCGAGTCCCGTCCACTCCGCCAATCCTTCAAAGGCGCCTACAAAGGCGCTTTTGTTTTTTCAACTTTTGCTTATCTACTTTTTCGTTCAACGCAGACTTTTGGTAAAGAACTCTATGCTCCAGAACATTCGTGATAAAACTTCAGGTTGGATCGCTACAGCGATACTAGGCACGATCATCGTGATTTTCGGTTTTGGTTTTGGTATTCAAGAATATCTGTCGCCGCAAGTGAATAACTACGTTGCCAAAATTGAAGGCGATGGTTTATTTCTTGGCTTCAAAAAACCGACTCTGGAAATTGGCGCGGATGAATTCCGCTCCCGCCTAGAACAAGTGCGCCAGAGCGAAATGGCCCAGCAAGGTGAGGCCTTTGATACGGCAAGGTTTGAGACAGTGGATTCTAAGCGTGCCGTACTTGAGAAATACATCGATGAAAAACTGATTGTATTTGCCGCGCAACAAAAAGGTCTTAAGATTTCAGATCCGGTGCTGGCGGACGCGGTCAAGAAGATGCCCGAATTTCAAAACGAACAGGGTGCTTTTGATATTCTGAAATACAAAAGCTTCTTGGCTGGTCGCGGTTTGACTGAGACCCAAGCCGATGAACTTATACGTGATGGCATGCAGCGCCAGATGGTGCCTAGTATGATTGTCAATTCATCGATCGCCAGCGACACTGAAGTGGAATCCTATATTAAGCTAGAACGGCAAACGCGTGATTTACGTTATCTGCCAATCCCTGCAATTTTAGTTCCTCAAGCCGCTCCGATGGCGGCCGAAATCGATGCGTGGTATAAAAAAAGCAGCCTGCGCTATCGCAGCGAAGAAAAAGTCACTATTGAATATGTCGAACTTAATGGCGCGAATTTGCCAGTAGGTACAACAGTTGATGATGCGACGCTGCGTGATTTATATAATAAAAAGATCAATGCTTATCGCACGGCCGATCAAAAAATGGCCTCGAATATTTTCTTTGCCGTTGCCAAAAACGCCAATGCCAGTGTTGCCAATGCCGCATTGTCAAAAGCCAATAATGTTGCCAAATTAGCGCGCGCACCCGGAGCAGATTTTGCCGCTCTGGCCAAGCAATACTCTGAAGATGAGGGCTCTAAAGATAGCGGTGGCGATTTGGGCGCGGTTGAGCCTGGCTTGTTTGACCCGGCGGTTGAAAAAGCATTTGCCAGCCTACAGGTCGGCCAAATTACCGACCCGGTACGTGGTGCCGATGGATACAACGTCATTTTGTATCGTGAAAAGGTAGCAGGTGATGCACGCGCGTTTGAAGAGGTGCGTTCAGAATTGGAAACCAGTTACTTTGAAACCGAACGTGAGCGCGCACTTAGTGATCGTGTCAGTAAGTTACTTGATAAAACCTACAACGATCCTTCTGCGTTGGCGGCGACTGCAAAACAAATGGGCTTGACTCCCTTGCGTGCCGGTCCTTTCACCCGCGCGGTGGGAGACGGTTTAGCAGCTCTGGAGCCTATTCGTAAGGCAGCGTTTTCAGACGCATTGAAAGTGAATCGTGAAGTGAGTGATGCAATTGAAATTGCCGAGAATCAAATCGTCGTGATGCACGTGGTTGATTATAAGCCGGTCGGTGCGATTCCCCTGGCTGAAATTCGTGATCGTGTCGAAGCAGATTTTATTGCTGATCGCAGTGCCGTTGCAGCTAAAGCTCGTGCGCAAGCACTGCAGGCGCGTGCGAACAAAGGTGAGAGTCTTGATGCAATTGCAGCAGAACTAGGTGGGCAGGTTGCAGAGTGGCCAATGATGCCCCGTACCCCGCCAATTCCTCAGTTGACTGAAGTTGCGAAGGCCGCATTTGCATTGCCGCGTCCAGACCCGAAGAAAATAAATATCGGTGTTGCGAAACTTCAAGCTGATAGCTATGCCTTGATTCAAGTCACTGCAGTCAAAGAAGGCGATATCAGTACCATTGATGCAGAAACCCGCAAGAGTATTCGCAAGCAATTAGCGCAAGCACGTGGTTCGGTAGAAGCTGAAGCCTATATGAAATCATTGCGTAAAGAGTTCAAAGTCACTGTTATCGAAGCAAATCTGTAAACAAGATTCAAATCAAAAAAATGCCCGGGAAACCGGGCTTTTTTTTGCTTTACAAAACTTGAACTTGGTCAGATACCGAATGCATTCTATGGCGCCAATTTCAAATTCTGGCCGACGCGCAGTACCGCATTGCGGCCAAGTCCGTTGAGTTTTCGCAGGCTTGTCAATGAAAGGCCATAGCGCTTGGCAATTGCCGACAAGGTCTCCCCAGACTTGACTTCATGGCTGCCGGAATGAGTTTCGGAGCTTGATGTAATAGCTACATTTGCATCGGAATTGGCGGAGTTTTTTGGATCGTTTGCAGCAGTATTTACAATGCTGTTTCCTGCTACATAAGTGGGCATCAAGATTCTGCGGGGTGCATATGCAGAAATTTTCCCCTGCTTATAGGCAGGGTTGTTTTGCTTGAGCCTGTTGGCGTCAAGTTGGTAGCGCTTTGCAATCGTATCTAAATCTTCAGAATTTGCTTCGACTAAAATCGCTGCAAGCGCCGTGAATTGGTTTGTGTTTGGCAGCGTCAAATTATTTTTTTCTGGCTGACTCATCAGGCAGGACAAAGCCTGCAGTTTTGCGATGTAGGCATAAGTAATGGGTGACAAGCCATGTGGCCAGTGATCTTGGCCCTCACTCTTATTGCCGGAGCTTCTAATTGCACGAAGTACACGAAATTCACCGGCGTTATAACCCATGACGGCACGTTGCCAGTCTTTGAACATGCCTTGCAATGTACCCAGATACGATAGCGCGGCATCGGTGGAATCTACCACCGAAAAGCGGCCGTCGTAGCCTGGCTGGATTTTCACGCCATGATTTTTTGCAGTGGTTCCGATCATTTGCCATAAGCCCGAGGGCCCACCCGAGCCGACTGCATGAGGTTGATACCAGCTTTCAATAATCGGAATCAAGGCAAATTCGGCAGGAAGTTTTCGTCGCTCAACCTCTAGGCTAACGTAATCGAGTAGTGGCAAAATTTCGGCTAAATGTTTGGAAAAACTTTTCGGATTACCGGCATAGCGTTTTTTCCATAAATTGATCGCAGCATTCTCACTACAGATTGGGCCGGAAAAATTATTATTTAATCGGGTAAAAACTGCCGTGCCCGTTTGTTTGCCAGTAATAACAGGAGTGACAGGTGATTCGATCACATGCGCTTCTACAATATTGATAGGGGCTTCAGGAGTTGACTGAGCCGCAGCTTCAGGCGGCGTTACCGTTGTTTCAGTTGCAACAGGCTTTGCCTCTGTAAGCTCTCGGTTTGGTTTTACCGGCATTTGGCAGGCCGATAACAGAACAACACAGAGCACAACACCCAGAAGCATAAAATACTTTAACGGCTTTTGAATGGAGTTCATAAGCGAAAACTATCCTTCCATGCGCGTAAGGCGGTAAATGCCTGCAAGCGGTTTTGTATCACAAGCTGGCTTTGTCGGGACCAGTGCGGCCATAGTTGGCTCTGATCGCTGCGTAAAAAAGGGTTGCAGGCTAATTCAATATCCAAACGAGACGGCAGGCTAGCTTGATTTTGCGCGCGCTTTTCACGAATGTTCTTTACCAGTTCATCACGTTCAGCATTGGCCGGTTCTGCCACTTCGGCAAAGCGGGCATTGGCTAAGGTATATTCATGGCTGCAACAAATTTGTGTATGCGCTGGCAGCGCAGAAAGCAAATCCAGCGAATGCAGCATTTGCTCGGCGCTACCTTCAAATAAACGACCGCAACCCAGACTAAATAAAGTATCGCCACAAAATAAATATTCGCCACCAAGATAAGCCACATGGCTAAGTGTGTGGCCGGGCACCGCGATTACTTTGAAATTCAGATCGAGGGCTTCGATAAAAATCTGTTGATCGTGTTTTACCCGGTAAGTGGCTATTGGAATTCGCGAATCCTCCGGTGCATAAACCGGCACATCGCAATACTGTAAAACCTCGGCCAGCCCACCGATATGGTCAGGATGATGGTGGGTAATAAAAATGGCGACGGGTTTGAGCCCTTCTCGTATTTTTTGTAAGACAATCTGCGCATCGCCCGGGTCAACCACCACGGCTTGGCCCTGTGCATTGCTCAGGGCCCAAAGATAATTGTCCTGAAACTCTGGCAAAGCTTCACATTTGAGCTGTTTGTGGCGCATTTAAGCGTGACCTGAAACGCGGTTTGCCGCAGAATTAAGACCATGCCCTCCTTGCACCCATCCAGTCAAGCCGCCAACCCCGCAATTGAGTGGTTTGGGCAGCCCTTGGGTCTGCAATTAATGCAGCAATTTCAGCGCCAAGCCATCCCGGAAATCACCCGTGTGTTTGGCCATAGCGGCTTGTATCTGAGTCCGAATAAGCTTTATCCCGAAGAGTTGTCGGGCAATATGCTGGCGCAAGTATTGAGCTTGCATCGTGAACCTCAGGGTTTTGACGGTATTGTTCGGTGCTACGACGCGCAACTGCCGCTTGCCAGTGAATCGCTTTCGCTGGTTTATAGTTTATGTGTGCTTGAAACATCGCCCGATTCCGAAGCTCTGTTTGAAGAAATGACGCGCTGCTTGAAACCCGAAGGCGTATTGGTGTTGCTCGGTTTGAATCCCATCAGTCCCACACGACTGCGCTGGCAGGCAAAAGGTATTAAACCGGTAGCAACTTCCACACTTAATCGGCTGTGTGCAAAACAGGGTTTGGAAATAAGTAAGCTCAGCCAAGTCGGCCCCATGTGGCTAAAGTCGCAGGAAAAAGTACCGCGTTATCGAGCAAAACCAGGACTTTTCAATATTTTTTATGCAGGTCATTTATTAGTGGCAAAAAAACGCGTGGCAGGATTAACGCCGCTCCGAAAAACCAGTCAGGCCTATAACTTGAATCCCGGAGTTAGCCCCGGATGAAAACGGAAACTATCAAGACAGTGAATACAATGAAAACAGGAGTTGAAATACACGGTGACGGCGCTTGCCTGGGCAACCCCGGCCCAGGTGGTTGGGCCTGCATTTTGCGACATGAAAAACGCGAACGTGAGCTGGCCGGTGGTGAATTGTTGACGACCAATAATCGCATGGAGTTAATGGCAGCCATTCAAGGTTTGGAAGCATTGAAAACGCCCTGCGAAGTGTCGCTGTATTCCGATTCGCAATATGTCTTGAAAGGCATTAGCGAATGGATGCCAAACTGGCTAAAGCGTGGATGGAAAAACAGTGCCGGCGAACCGGTAAAAAATCAGGACTTATGGCAGCGCTTACAGCAAGCCGCCGCAATGCATAAAGTAAAATGGCATTGGGTCAAAGGCCATGCCGGTAATCCCGATAACGAGCGTGTAGATGAGTTGGCGCGCGAGCAAGCGATCCAGATTAAAAATAGCGAGGCCGCCTGATGCGACAAGTTGTATTGGATACCGAAACCACCGGTCTTTCCTGGGAGAAAGGAAATCGGGTGGTGGAAATTGGTTGCGTGGAAATACTCCAGCGCCGAAAAACCGGGCGTACCTTCCAGCGTTATTTAAACCCCGAACGCGATATGGAATTGGGCGCGCAGGAAGTCACCGGGTTAAGCCGGGAATTTTTATCAGATAAATCCAAATTCAGTGAAGTGGTCGATGAGTTTCTCGATTTTATCCGTGGCGCTGAATTAATTATTCATAACGCCAATTTTGATATCGGATTTTTAAATAACGAATTAGGTTTGATTGGAACCCATCTAGGCCGAATGTCGGACCATGCTTCCGTGCTCGATACTCTGGCGATGGCGCGCGAGCGTTTCCCCGGCCAGCGTAATTCGCTCGATGCCTTGTGCAAGCGTTTGGACGTTAATAATAATCATCGAACTTTGCATGGTGCACTGCTCGATGCAGAGCTATTGAGCGAAGTGTATTTGACAATGACGGCGGGCCAGGGTGATCTGGGTTTATCGAACAGCGAAGCCCCGGCGCAGCGCAGCAAGATTAGTGTTAGCGCGCTCGGTCAAGTCGCCAATAAAGTGCTGCTGGCGAGCGATGAAGAGCAGGCGTTGCATGCGGCGGGGCTCGAGAAAATTGCCAAAAAATCCGGCGGTCATTTGCAGTGGTCAAGTTGACGGTAATCAGGTAAATAATTATCGAGAAATAGGCGGGAACGAGGCATAATCACCGGGCATGCTGATTTCGGAGAACAGGCTTTGAACGCAACGGTACTACTCAAATCGGTCGATATTGATATCCCCGGCTATACCATTCTGCGCCCGATTGGCGAAGGCGGCATGGCCTCGGTATTTTTGGCGATACAAAAATCACTCGAGCGTGAAGTTGCATTGAAAGTGATGTCGCCGGTGCTGGCCGCCAATGCCGAATTTGCCAGCCGTTTTTTAATCGAAGGCAAAATCACCGCCAAATTACAGCATCCTAATCTGGTCACGGTGTATGACATCGGCACCCATAACGGTATTTATTATCTTGCCGCCGAATATATTCCCGGCGGTACTTTAAAAGAACGCGTGACTGAAGGTGGCTTGAGTGTTGCCGAAACCCTAGATGTGATTAGCGATATTGCACAAGGTTTAGACTTCGCCCATCAAAAAGGTTTTGTCCATCGCGATGTAAAGCCGGGGAATATTTTATATCGAAATGATGGCCGGGTCGTGCTGGCCGATTTTGGTATCGCCAAGGCAATGGATGGCAGCAATAGTTCGACGGTAGCCGGTGCTTCAATTGGTACGCCCGATTACATGAGCCCCGAACAGGCGCGCGGCGAACCGGTCGATGGTCGTTCCGATTTGTATAGCCTGGGTACGATGTTTTACGAAATATTGGTGGGGCACCCGCCATATCAGGCATCCGATCCATTTACGGTTGCCTTGATGCACGTGACTCATCCCATTCCGGTTTTACCTGAGCCCTTTGAATGGCTGCAGCCGCTTATACAAGGCTTGATGGCAAAAAATCCGGCCGAGCGCTACAACACCGGCGCATCGTTTATCGAAGCTATGCAAAAACTGGTAGCCAATGCGCCGCAAGGCGCCGTATTGCAACAGAGTTCCGCCCGTAAAATTGGCGGCGATGGACGCCTTTCCGGCACGGGTGCCACGCAACAACGCACACGCGTAAATCTTTCCAAAGCGAGTGAAAGGCCTGCTTGGTTAATACCAACGGTTTCAGCTGCAGGCTTGTTGGGCGCAGGTTTAATTGTTTGGATGCTCATGTCGGGCAATAAAAATTCTGACTCTAATAATGTTGCGACCGTGAATGGCGCAGCATCGAATCAAATTGATGTCAGTGCGACCCAGAATGGAACCAGTACCGGCATCAAGGAAGTGGAGTCTATTGATGGCTTGCAAGGCAGTATTGAAGACTGGTTGAAGCAGGCGGATTACTATCTGGAATTAAATACCAGTAAAAAAGAAGTCAATCGCAAACTTGTCGATGAAGAAGATAGTGCATGGTATTTCTATCGTAAAGTACTGGAGAAAGATCCTGCCAATGCACGCGCTCTCACCGGTATTCATGGCATTGCAGATTACTACGCTAATGGTGCTTATCAACTTTGCGAGAAAGAGCGATACCCTAGTTGTGGTCTTATTGCACGACAGGGCTTGGCAGTTGTTCCGGATCATGCGCTATTGAAACAACTCGAAGAAGTGGCCCGTGCCGGCGAAGCAGGCGAAAAAGTCACGATGCCACCGAAGCCGAATTGAAACTGCAGGCGGGCCTTATGGGCCCCACATGGCATGTTTCGTCGATCGGTCGGTCGGGCCTAGAAGGCCCTCCTACAAGCGATCAAATATTCCGCAGCAAAATCACCGAAACATTATCCGAGCCGCCGCCATCAAGTGCGGCCGAAATTAATTGGTCCACACATTCCTGTGCCGATAAATCTTTGCGAGCGAGCAGGGCACCAATCGAGGCGTCATCTACTTCTTCAGTCAAGCCATCACTGCAAAGCAGTAACTGGAAACCGGTACGGAATTCGCCAGATAGAGTTTCCACTTTCAAGTTGTCGGGATCGGTTACACCCAATGCCTGGGTGACAACATTGCGATGCGGATGGGTGCGAGCTTGTTCTGGGGTAATCGCACCTTGATCAATCAATTCCTGCACATAGCTGTGGTCGGAAGAAATCTGACTGAGCTGGCCATTCCACAGATAGGCGCGGCTGTCACCGACCCAGGCCAGTTCAAATTTATTGCCATTCACTTTGACCGCCACCATCGTGGTGCCCATTGGCAGACTTTCGGCGCGGCGTTTGGATTGATGAATAATGTCTTCGTCGGCCGAACGAATGGCAATGCTTAAACTTTTGCCATTACGGACTTCGCGAACGACGGCGTCGCGTGCGAGTGCGCTGGCAACTTCGCCAAACTCATGGCCGCCCATACCATCGGCGACAAGCCACAGGCCGAGCTTGGAATCACCGTAATAGGTGTCCTCGTTTAGTTCACGTCGGAGTCCAACGTGACTGAGGTGACCGAATTCGATCATGCGGTAAACCTGCGTGGCTGAAGGTGGGTTGGTGGTGTTATGTGAATCAACATAATGCGTTGTATCGCCATGATAAGGCAAGCCGCTGATGAATAAGCGGCTTTTTTAGGGTTGTTTGCGGTTTTTGACATATTTAGAACTCGATCCGCAGACCAAGACCCAGATTGTATTGGCTGTAGCCATCGCGACCCAGCACTTGCTCGTAATAGAAGAAGCCCGAGCGGCCTTTGCTAAGAATCATTGATAGACCCAGACCAATACGGAAGTAGTCGGTGTCTTGTGGGTCGCCAGTAATGACAATCGGGGTAGCGGTTGGATCATTCAAGAAGCGCGTGGTGATTTGCGCAGGGTCGTCTTTGAATTCGTGTTCCCATTCTACTTGCACATGCGGAATGACCACGCCCCAATCGGTGCTATGACTGTAGGTGAATTTTGCACCGACTTGCGATGCAATTGAAGTCAGGTCGCGCGTTTCAATCACCACGCCCAAGCCACTGCCAGGGCCGGCTTCAAGTGTTTCGACGCTTTGATCAAAACCCAGCTTGGTATAAAGCAAGCGACCATAAGGGCCAATGCTTAAACCGCCTTTCTGGAAGTCGTGACCGAAAGTGAAAGCCGCTTCAAGCATGTCACCGGACGATGACGAACGTCCGGTTTGATCAATCGTGGTAAAGCCGCCGCCAGGCAATGGCAAGGTGTAACGAATGCGCCGTTCCAAATCGTAAGTATTGCGACCGTAGGTCAACACGCTATCAGCGTACCAACTATTTTCTTTGTAGAAAGTGCTGTATGCCGAGGCACTCCAGCCGGTGGTATCGAGTGTGCCTTCGGAGCCATTGAGATCGGAGCCCTGGCGCGTGATACCAACGGCTGCACCGAAAATAAATTTATCGCTGTAACGATAGTCCAGACCCGCCGTTAGCCCATTAATGTCGTAATCAAACGCAGGGTTGACATTGCCGGCTTGTGCTTCACCGCGACCAATCGTACCGGCGGCAAAGAATCCCCAGCGTTGGAAATCAGCACCGAGTGGTGGGCTCGGTTGGTCATCACCCGTCAGTGCATTTCCGAGCTCGCCAAGCGAAATCGTGCCGCTACCATTGGTGTATGCAAGACCTTCAAAACTGGTGCCTTGGGTGCCGCTGCGTAAGGCTGCGATGCGTGCTTTCAAATTCTGGAATTGCGATTGCGCGGCCAGCATGGTTGCAGTGGCTTGAGCGATGGCAATATTGGGGATTAATTGATCCAGTGCATTGGTAGCCGCAGCAGGATCCACGCCGACCGCATTGATAATGGCCGTGCAGTCGTTGAGCAATGCCGTTTGGGCCGGTGTGGGTGAAGTGGTAGCCGCCAATGCGGGGCAGAGCGTATCAATGGCATCGGCAATACTTGCTTGTTCTGTTGTTAATCCCGACAAATTGCTGATGCCGGCATTGTGGCTAAACGTCACCGGACCCGTCACTAAACTACTCGCCGGATCGGTGTAACTTGCCTTCACAGTGACCACGCCAGAACTAATGGCTGTCACGATATTAGTGGCTTCGCCCGCTGCATTAGTCGTGCTGGTGGCAGAAGTCAAAGTGCCGTTCAAGGCTGTCCATTGAATGATGGCACCAAAGACTGGATTATTGGCGATATTCAATAAACGCACACGCATGAGTACCGATGCATTGCCCGGCGTAAGACTTTGCGAGTCGCCATTTAATTTGGTAATGCTGTCGCCAACCGCCAGAGCTGTTGCCGTTGCAGTAAACGAGGTTGTGGAGCCGCCGGGAGTCGAGGCCGTCACCACGTAAGCTCCTGCGCTTGGGCCTAAGGTAAGTGTGGTTGATGCACTACCGCCAGCATTAGTGACGGTATTGGTGACCGACAACAATGCACCGGTGCCCGTGGTAATCGCGAAAGTAACCGGTACGCCACTTAAGGCTTTGATCGAACCCGATTTCGGACCGATCGAAGTGACACCCGTTGGCGGAGTAATTTGTACCGTAAGTGGCAATGGCAGAACGGTGGATACCGGAGCTGACTGGCCATTACCGCTAGCGCTGCCCAGTGTCACGGTAACTGCCGATGCCGTGAAGTTTTGCGTCAAACTTCCACCTAAAGCCGAAGCGCGAATAGTGGCGGCACCCGATGTATTTCCAAACGTCAGCGAAATTTGTCCATCGCCAGATGCATTGGTCACACTGCTAGTGCCCGATAAAGTTGCTGGGCCAGAGAGCACGCTCCACGAAATTGTTTGGCCGGAAAGCGCCGCGCCGAAACCATCCTGTAGTCTGACTACCAAAGGATTATTGATAAACGAACCGAGTACGCCTTGTTGGTTATCACCCGATTGCTTCGTCAGCGTTGATGCAGGTATCGCATTAATCGTGTGATTGAAAGCAACAAACTTGGTGAGATCGTCGGAACGAGCCGCAGTGACGGTAATAAGGCCGGGATTAACCGAAGTCATATTGATAATCGCAATACCGCCAGAATCGGTTACCGATGAGGTAATGGCCGGTGTTGCGGAGCCTGCACCGCTAACTGTCCAGCTAATACTCAAGCCACTGACCGGTACGCCATTGTCTTGCGCTGAAACCGACATGGTCGTAAACGCATTGCCTGCAATAACGGTCTGGCCATTGCCACTAATAATCGCAATGGTTTTTACTGCTGGTGCTGCGGTGACATTCAATGTCGCCGTGCCATTAATCGCACCTTGCGTTGCGGTAATCGTGGTCGCACCACCGGTAAATGAACCCGCACCGTTGGCCGTTGCACCGGCCATCGTCGCGAGTGAATTGTTAGAACTGGACCATACAACCGAAGCAGAAATATTTGCCGTGCTCGCATCATTAAATGTACCGGTCGCGATATAGATTTGTGAACCATTACTCGCGATGGTGCTTGTTGCCGGTGTGACGGCAATCGAGACAAGAACAACAGCAGCCGCATTCACATTCAATGTCGCCGTGCCAGAGATCGCGCCTTGCGTTGCTGTGATGGTCGTTGCGCCGCCACTAAACGAACCCGCACCGTTGGCCGTTGCACCGGTCATCGTTGCGAGCGTGGTGTTGCTGCTTGTCCAAACAACAGACGCAGAAATATTCGCCGTGCTCGCATCATTGAATGTGCCGGTCGCGACATACGTTTGCGAACCATTGCTTGCAATGGTTGCTGTTGCCGGTGTGACGGCAATGGAAACTAATACCACGGCCGCCGGATTCACATTCAATGTCGCAGTCCCAGAGATCGCGCCTTGCGTTGCTGTGATGGTAGTTGCACCGCCAGTAAACGAACCTGCACCATTGGCTGTGGCCCCCGTCATCGACGCGAGTGAAGTGTTAGAGCTGGACCATACAACTGATGCAGAAATATTTCCCGTGCTCGCATCATTAAATGTGCCGGTCGCGATATACGTTTGCGAACCATTACTGGCGATGGTTGCTGTTGCCGGAGAGACAGCAATCGAGACCAACACCACCGCCGCCGGATTCACATTCAATGTCGCCGTGCCACTAATCGCACCTTGGGTTGCAGTAATCGTTGTCGCACCACCGGTAAATGAACCCGCACCGTTGGCTGTTGCACCGGTCATCGTTGCAAGTGTGGTGTTTGAACTCGTCCACGTAACGGATGCAGAAATATTCGCCGTGCTCGCATTGTTGTAAGTACCGGTCGCAACGAAAGTTTGCGATCCATTACTTGCAATGGTGGTAGTGGCGGGTGTGACGGCAATCGACACCAACACGACTGGCGTAGCAGTGACATTCAATGTCGCAGTGCCA
>JAYSQD010000096.1:0-18962 GCA_043721835.1 Arenimonas sp.
CTACGTTTTCTTCAACTTCAAACTCACTTTCTTTTTATTCTGTGCTTCATTGAAGATCTGCTTATCGATCTCTTCAATTTTTGAAATTGGACACTCTTCACCCTCCACACGAATAGCATCAAGTGAACTGCCACAAACACGGCCACTGATCGGGTCGCCTTTGAATTGCAGGGTGGGGCTGCTGCCAAGATTAAAACAGGCGTGTTGCAAGTTCACTCGGTATTTTTTTCTGCCTGCGTCAAGCAACAGGGTTTCATCGTTGATGACAATCCAGTTACGTACGCGGCTGCTATCGACGCAAGCCGGTTTCCCGCTCTGTGCTGCGAGCGGTGTCGCCAGACTGATGCTGAAAATGAGTAAAAAGCAAGGGGAAAAACGCATGTCAGGTACTCCCGTGGTTGATCATAGTGTAGTAAGGTGGCCTTAACCTAGGCTCAACCCAAAGATGCGTGACGGGCATGATTAACCCCAAGAATACTGGCGAAAAAAGTGATCAGAATTGGACTTTTTTTCGCCAATGGTTAAAAAACCCTATCGGCATGGCGGCAATATCACCCTCCAGCCCGCAGTTGGCTCGTCAGATGATGGCCGAGCTGTCTGACGATACCAGCCGGGTTATCGAATTAGGGGGCGGTACCGGGGTATTTACGCAGGCCTTGCTCGAGTTCGGCATTAAGCCTGTCGATTTATTGGTACTCGAATTAAATGAAGAATTGCATCAGCATTTGCAAAGACGATTTCCCGAGGCGCATGTGGTTTGCGGTGACGCCCGTGAAATTTTTAATTTAGCCCAACCTTTTGGTTTTGCGGATAATAAAGCCGACGCCATCGTGTCTGGCTTGGGTTTTCTTTCAATGCCGCGACAATCACAGTTAGACATTATTTCCGCAGCTTTTAATTGCCTGAAACCCGATGGGCGCTTTGTGCAGTTTACTTACGGACCGGCCAATCCAATCGCACGCGAAGTACTGGAAGCGTTGGGCTTGTCTTCAAGACGCGCAAGTTTTACCTGGTGGAACGTGCCACCGGCAACGG
This sequence comes from Arenimonas sp., assembly GCA_043721835.1. Classification (GTDB taxonomy): domain Bacteria; phylum Pseudomonadota; class Gammaproteobacteria; order Xanthomonadales; family Xanthomonadaceae; genus Arenimonas. The sequence continues at coordinate 1,036 of JAYSQD010000096.1, forward strand.
TGTATGTGTATAACCGTCGGGTATCGCGTGCTATACCGGCAAGGCCGATGCGTTAGTTGGGTGTAGTTCCGAGACCATGTTTTCATGCATGCAGTCAGATCGCAATAAACCCAAAATAACACTGTCCTGCAATTCGCCTGCGACTAACCAGCGTTGGCGCAAGTAACCCTCACGCTTGAAGCCGAGGGCTTCTAGCGACTTGAGGCAGCTAATATTATGCGGATCAACATCGGCTTCCAAGCGGCGTAGCCCCAATTCGGTAAAGGCGTATTTAATGAGTGTTGTCATGGCCTCGCGTCCGTAGGCTTGGCCCCAATGTTCGCTGGCAATGGCAAAGCCTACTTCAGCACGTCCCTGTGCTGAAGAGATGTCACTCAAGGTGCAAGTGCCAATTAATTTTTGGCTACCTTTTAGGCAAATGCCCCATTGAAATAATTTGCCATCATTAAAACCATGATGAACGCTTTCAATATAAATATGGGCGTCGTCTTCGTGGATGAAAGGTGTGTGGCTCCAATAGCGAGTCACATTGCCATCGGAATAAATTTTGTAGATGCTGCCAACATCGGCATGGTCAATCCAGCATAGATTCAGGCGTTGGCTGGAAAGGGTGGGCAGGCTGCTGGGCTCACCGACTTGCGGTATTCGGTCAGTTTTTCGCTTGAAAAATGGGGGCATGGGTAGAGCCATAGTATTTTCAACCTGAGCGATTTAAAAGCCTAAACGCAATAACGCGTTGAAACAGGACAAGCTTAATTAATTCCATACCGGCAACAGTGGGTTGCAGCCCCGATACTGGTATAGCACCTATTGCGGCTACATATTTGTGTCTATAACCGCTTTAAGAAAATAAGAGACTGCATATGAACAAGCAATATCGCGGCATTGGCAAAAAGATTCGGGGTATCGCGACCTCCGATGGTGCAGGCGTCCGGCTAAGTAGGGTAATCGGCAGTGCCGCCATGCCCATGCTCGACCCTTTCCTGATGCTTGATGAATTCGGCTCGGAAAAGCCCGGCGACTATATCGGCGGTTTTCCCTCGCACCCGCATCGTGGTTTTGAGACCGTGACCTATATGCTCGATGGCCGCATGCGGCACAAGGACAATCATGGCAACGAAGGTCTGCTGACGCCCGGCAGCGTACAGTGGATGAGTGCCGGCCGCGGCATTGTGCATTCCGAAATGCCCGAACAAGAGCAGGGCTTGATGCGCGGCTTCCAGCTATGGGTGAATTTGCCCGCCAGCGAAAAAATGAGCGAGCCAAAATATCAGGAATTCAACGCCGAACAAATTCCACTCATGAGTTTACCCAATGGTGCACAAATCAAAGTGATTGCAGGGCAGATAGGCGATGTTGTCGGGCCGGTGACACAGCCTGCGACCGAGCCACTTTATTTTGATGTGTTATTGAGTGCAGGGCACGATTTTGAACACGCTTTGCCAGAAGACCACAGCGCATTTGTGTATGTGTACGAGGGTACGTTAAATATTGTACTTGGTGATGAAAAACATAGAGTGGAAACCAGAGAGTTAGTGAGTTTGACGAAAGGTGATTGCGTGCGATTTGAAGCGAGTGAAATGACACGATTTATTTTTGTCGCAGGTAAACCATTGAACGAACCGGTAGCGCGCTATGGGCCTTTTGTAATGAATACCCAGCTAGAAATCAGGCAAGCGATTGATGATTTCCAGGCAGGCAGGTTCTGATTTTTTAAAATACATAAAGAGATCACGAATGCCACAAAGATAAAACCGTGCGAGCGTCCGTAAGGCGCTAAAAACCTGCGATAAAAATTCGTCGCAACGCGCGGGCCATTACAAAAATCCTTGCTACGTCGCCCGAAAGCGGCCTCTTACGGCCTTCTCTTGCAACCCTAAGTTATGAAGATACGGTCAGGACGCAGCTAGTAGCCCGGGTCACGCTCTATCGACCCGGGTTGATCTGCGACTCTGTCTCTATACAAAAAAACCGTGGGAGCGTCCGTAAGGCGCGAAAAATCTGCGATAAAGATTCGTCGCAACGCGCAGGCCATTTCAAAATTCCTTGCTACGCCGCCCGCAAGCGGCCTCCTACGGGTTCGTGCAGAAGCAGACAGGGGCGCAGCAAGCGCCCCTACGTCAACCTCTCGCCAAGGTCACCAACAAAGCTTTCGCTGTCCGAACACGCGATGCGGCATCGGGTAATTCGAGTTTAATGCGTAACTTGTCGCCACCTTCCATCGCGTAAATTTTCGGTTGTGATTGAATCATGCGAATTACCGACATCGGGTCGATGCTGGGCTGTGCATTAAAATGGATGCGTCCGCCGTTTGGCCCAAGTTCGAGTTTGCGAATGCCCAGCGGCGTGGCTTCAAGCTTAATTTCCGCAGTCGCGAATAATTGTTTGGTCGGGTCGGGCAGAATGCCGAAGCGATCAATCATTTCAACCTGCAATTCTTTCAGTTGGTCGCTGTCGCGCGCCGATGCAATTCGCTTGTAGAGCGTGAGGCGTGCATGCACGTCGGGCAGATAATCATCTGGAATTAATGCCGGAATATGCAATTCAACATCACTGCCAAAACGTGTGCTCGGGTCGAGGTCGGGAATTTTTCCCGAGCGAATTGACTTAACGGCGCGTTCCAGTAATTCGGTATAAAGCGAGAAACCGATTTCGGCCATTTGGCCCGATTGATCTTCGCCCAGTAATTCACCGGCACCGCGAATTTCCAGATCGTGGGTGGCGAGAGTAAAACCGGCGCCAAGTTCTTCCATCGAAGCTAGGGCTTCGAGGCGTTTATTGGCATCGCTGGTCATCGATTTTTTATGCGGAACAATTAAATACGCATATGCACGATGATGCGAGCGGCCAACGCGACCACGTAATTGATGTAATTGTGACAAGCCAAAACGATCAGCTCGATTAATAATCATGGTGTTTGCGCTTGGAATATCGATACCCGATTCAATAATGGTCGTGCAGACTAGAACATTAAAACGCTGGCGATGGAAATCAAGCATGACTTGTTCCAGCTCGCGTTCGGGCATTTGTCCGTGTGCAATGCGAATACGCGCTTCGGGAACCAGCTCTTCAAGTTCGCGGGCTTTTCTTTCGATACTTTCGACTTCGTTATGTAGAAAATAAATTTGTCCGCCGCGTGCCAATTCGCGTTGAAAGGCCTCGCGCAATAAATTGGGGTCCCATTGCGCGATAAAGGTTTTCACTGCGAGTCGATGTGCCGGTGGCGTTGCAATTATCGATAGCTCACGCAAGCCGCTCATCGCCATATTCAATGTGCGTGGAATAGGCGTTGCGGTCAACGTCAATAAATGCACTTCAGCCCGCAGCGCTTTCAGTGCTTCTTTTTGACGGACACCGAAGCGTTGTTCTTCATCAACAATAACCAGTCCCAAATCCTTGAACTTCACATCCGGCTGCAGCAAGCGATGGGTTCCGACAATGACGTCGATCTTTCCTTCCGCCACTTGTACCAATGCGGCCTTGATTTCTTTCGCAGATTTAAAACGTGATAACACTTCCACACGCAGTGGCCAATCGGCATAACGATCACGGAAATTTCGATAATGTTGCTCTGCCAATAATGTGGTCGGAACTAAAATCGCGACTTGCTTGCCTGCAGTAGCTGCGACAAATGCGGCACGCACGGCGACTTCGGTTTTACCAAAACCAACATCGCCACATACCACGCGATCCATCGGCGTGGCTTTGTCCATATCGGCAATCACGGCTTCAATGGCATTGAATTGATCAGGGGTTTCTTCAAACGGAAAAGTTGCAGCGAAAGGCTCGTACAAACTGCGATCAATGGGTAATGCCATGCCTTGACGCGCATGACGACGCGCCTGAATTTCCAGTAATTCGGCAGCAACGTCGCGCACTTTTTCTGCTGCTTTACGCTTCGCTTTCTCCCAAGCTTCGCCACCGAGTGAATGCAGCGGTGCGTGGTCGGCAGACGCACCGGAGTAGCGACTCACTAATTGCAGTTGCGATACCGGCACATACAATTTGTCGCCCTTGGCATAGGTAATGCAAAGGTATTCGCCAGTAATGCCACCGCTATCGAGCGAGATCAAGCCTTGGTAACGACCTACACCATGGTCTTCATGCACGATGGGCGCGCCCAAGGCAATTTCGCCAAGATCACGAATAATGCTTTCCGGATCACGGCCAACACGTTTGCGACGACGTGATTGTTCTGCGCGTTCCGGGAATAATTGACGCTCGGTTAATACCGTGAGCATCGGTGAATCAATCGCAAAACCGGCTTCAAAAGTCGCAACGGTGATGCTTAATTTATTTTCGCTATCTTTTAAGAATGCAGGCCAATCGCTTACCTGATGGAACGGCAAATTAGCAGCATTCAATAATTCTATTAATGCCTCGCGACGTCCCGCAGAGTCTGCCGCTAATAAAACGCGACCGGGATAATTATCCAAGAAAGAATGCAGCGCCGCACCGGGCACTTCATTTTTCAAGGTCCATGGCAGGCTCGGCACCACTTGTTCGGCAATGGCAATCGCTTTTGGATATTGCGGATGCAGCTCGCCACAGATTTCAATGCGAAGCCGTTGATTGCATTGCGCACGTAATTCATCAGGGCTCAGGAATAATTGTGTTGGCGATAAAATAGGGCGTTCAACATCATGGCGGCGTTGTTCCCAGCGCTCGCTGGTTTGTTGCCAGAAATTCTCGGAAGAGGTTTCAACGCCAACCCCTGAAATAATCAGACTATTGTTCGGAAGATGATCGAACAAACTTGCCGTTTGATCAAAGAACAAGGGCAAGTAATATTCGATACCGTTCGGCGCCACGCCTTCTTTTAAATCTTGATAAATCGTACAGCGGCGCGCATCGAATTCAAATTGCTCGCTTAAATTTTGCCGCGCTTTTTTAGTGCCTGCGGCATCCAGTGGAAATTCACGTGCAGGTAATAGACGTACCGATTCCACCGGGTAATCCGAACGCTGGGTTTCAGGATCAAAACTGCGTAGCGAATCAATTTCATCATCGAATAATTCGATTCGGTATGGCACATCGGAACCCATCGGATATAGATCCAGCAATGCGCCACGCACGGCAAAGTCACCGGGGTCATTAACTTGCGGCACATGCCGATAACCGCTGGCTTCAAGGCGACGTTTTTCCTGATCAAGATCGAGTTTCTGGCCCTTATGCAAATCCAGCACATTGCCGGCAATCCAGGCCGGTGGCGACACCCGTTGCATCAGCGATGCAACCGGTACGACCAGGATGCCGCGCTTGATTGATGGCAGGCGATACAGCGCCGCAATGCGTTGCGAAACAATATCGGGGTGCGGACTAAATAAATCGTATGGCAGAGTTTCCCAATCTGGGAAATGCAGCAAAGGCAAATCATCGGCAACAATACGCAGATCATTTTCCAGCGCGCTTGCGCTGTGGGTGTCGCGCGTAATGGCGATTATCAAGCCATCATGTTGACGGGCCGCTTGTGAAATCGCCAGCGCCATTGCACTAGGACTATACGGTGCGCGCCAATAGGAACGCTGTTGACCCGCGCGGGGGAAAGGCGGGCAGGGAAGATTTGAATCAGAAGTCATGCGACTATTTTAACTGAAAACGACAGATGCGTAGGGTGGGCAATTCCCGCCATTTCCGATATCACACAAATATGAAAGGTGGGCAGTGCCCACCCTACAAAATCGTCAACACAATCCGCGTAATACCCGGCGTGGTATGTCGTGATTCACGAGCAAAGCCCAAACTTTCGGCCAGTTTCAACATGGCTTGATTATCGTCAAGTACATCGCCCCATAAATGCCTGATGTGGTGGTGTTTGCACCATTCAATCAATCGCTGCATCAAAATTTTACCCAAGCCTTGCCCGCTGACAAAATGGCTGACCAAAATACCAAACTCCGCTCTGCCACCATTGTCATCAATCGATAATCTTGCGACTGCGCCAACCAATGCCGCGCCTGGTTCAAAAGCTTCGGCAGCGACCACCACAAAATCGGTTTCCGGGTTTGGCTGAGTGAGGCGCATTAAATAATCGTCGCTGAGTGCTTTAATCGGATGCAAAAAGCGCTTGCGAATTTCATCTTCGTGCAATAAGTGAAAAGTGCCGGCGATGGGCAATGCATCGGCTGCTTGAATGGGGCGAATCCATAGAGTGCGGCCATCACGCAGGTGAATAGTTTCCTGTCGCTGTGATTTTTTTTGAGCTTGTGTGTCTTTTTTTAACATGGCCTAGCTTGCCACGAAAACATCAAGAAGATGCTCTAAATATCTCTAGAAATCAAAGTGACGTGAAGGTTTTATGGCTGTTTCTGAACTGCTTGTTCATGCAATGTCGGCATCCACTATTGGTTTTCTTTTTTAAGCCATTGAAATGCCGAGCTAGCACCTTTTTCACCTAATAAGCGAGCCAGCACAGGCAGCACGGGTTGTATCACTTCATCGCAATGCCAAGGCGGATTAATGATTAGCATGCCGCTACCGTTGAGTCTTAGCGGTGAGTCGTCGGGCCTGATCAATACTTCTGCGACAAAAGCAGATTTTATTGGTAATGCCGTTATTTTTCGGAAGAAAGATTGCAAACTTTTGCGTTGCTTGATCGGATACCACACCGCATACATGCCATTCGACCAGCGCTGCAAACCTTCTTGCAAGGCTTTCAAAATAGCATCGTATTCTGCTTCTTGCGCTTCATACGGTGGGTCAATTAAAACCAGGCCGCGTTTCTCCTTGAAGGGTAATTTGGCTTTGATCGCTGCGTAGCCATCGCGCCCCACAATGCTCACGCGAGTATCGCCAGCAAATAAAGCTTTCAATGGTTGTGCTTCTTCATGCTGAAACTCGCAACACATGAGACGGTCTTGTTCGCGCATGGCTTGAGCGATGAGTAAGGGCGAGCCGGGATACACCAATAGGCCACCCACCGGATTGTCTGCGGCCACTGCATGCAGATAATGTTTAACGGCCGCTGGCAGGCCATGCACGCCAATAAGTTGATAAATACCGCCACGCGCTTCGCCGGTTTTTTCGGCCTGTTCGCTCTGCATGTAGTAACGACCACGACCGGCATGGGTGTCCAGCACGCAAAAGCCGGTGTCCTTGCGCTTTAACGCCTCAACCAGCTGTAGCAAAACAATGTGCTTGAGCACATCGGCGTGGTTGCCCGCATGGAAGCCGTGTTGATAATTCATGCGCTATCTTACTGCATCTGAGCCGCCAGCTTTGTTATTCTTGGGGCTTCTTTGGCAAAGCTCAATGGGACGAGATATGAAACGACTTTTTCGCTGGGGGTTTCGAACGATACTGGTATTCCTGCTGATACTGATTTTATTCGTTTTGCACTCCATGTATTTCAAGCCGATGCATATCCGTATTTTCTTCGAACGGGTTTTTATAGAATACGCCTTCGAAGATCCGCAGTTATTGTCTAGTCTGCGGATATTGCCGCCATGGATGGACTGGTTCAGCGATGATTTGACCGACTTGTCGCTGGCGCAGGAGGAAAAGCTCAACAAAAAGGTGCAGAACGATCTCGCCACCTTGCGCAGTTATGACCGGGAATCACTCAGTGTCGAAAACCAGCTCAACTACGACATGCTGGAATATTTTCTTCAAGTGCAGGCCGAAGGTCAGAAATTCCAGTATGACAATTATCCGCTCAATCAATTATTCGGCCTGCAAAGTGAATTGCCCACTTTTCTTGCGACCCAGCATTCCGTAGCGAATCTGAAAGATGCCGAGAATTATATCGCGCGTCTGAACAAAGTTACGTTGGCATTCTCCCAGGCCCAGCAAGGTCTTGATAAGCGTGAAGCACTGAAAATAATTCCGCCCAAATTCGTGATCGAAAAGGTCCTGCTACAAATGCGTGAATTTGCTGGTACACCGGTCAACAAGAATATTCTGTACACGTCGCTCGAAGAAAAACTGGAAAAAATTTCCGATCAGGAAATTAGCATCGAACAACGTAAAAAAATATTGGCCGATACCGAAGCCAGTATTCAAAAAAATGTTTACCCGGCCTACCAAAAATTCATTGCCTATTACGAAAAACTTCTGCCAAAGGCGAATGGCAATAATGGCGTCTGGGCATTGCCCGATGGCGATGCTTATTACCAATGGTGTATCAAACAGCACACCACCACCAATATGACTGCCGATGAAGTCCATCAATTGGGCTTGAGCGAAGTGGCCCGTATTGAAGGCGAAATGGATGTCATCCTGAAAGCGCAAGGTTTGACCGATGGAAGTGTCGGTGCCCGCATCGACGAAATTTCAAAACGTCCCGACCAGCTGTATCCCGATACCGATGCCGGCCGCGCACAAATCCTGAAGGATTTTCAGGCCATCATTGATGATGTCGATAAAGGGCTGACGCCTTATTTCAATGTACGGCCAAAGCAGGGCGTGAAAGTGGAACGGGTGCCGGAGTTCAAGGAAAAAACTTCGCCTGGTGCCTATTACGACACGCCTGCATACGATGGTTCGCGCCCCGGTATTTTTTATGTAAATTTGCGTAGTACCGGCGAGATTGCGAAGTTCGGCATGCGCACACTCGCGTATCATGAAGCCATTCCGGGTCATCATTTCCAGAAAACCATCCAGCAGGAATTGAAAGACGTTCCCACCTTCCGCACTATTCTGCCGTTTACCGCTTTTGCAGAAGGCTGGGCGCTTTACAGCGAAAGACTTGCCTGGGAAATCGGTTACGAAAAACAAGCGCTCGATAATCTGGGCCGCCTGCAGGCCGAAATGTTTCGCTCGGTGCGTCTGGTGGTGGACACCGGCATGCATTCCAAACATTGGACGCGCGAACAGGCGATTGCCTACATGCGTGAAAAAACCGGCATGCCGGAAACCGATGTTGTCGCAGAAATCGAGCGTTACCTGGTGATGCCGGGTCAGGCGTTGGCTTACAAAGTCGGCATGAATACGATTGTACGTTTACGTGAGGAAGCGAAAGCCGAATTGGGCAGCAAGTTTGATATTCGCCGTTTTCACGATGTGGTGCTGACCGGTGGCGACATGCCAATGGCATTGCTGGAACAGCGCGTTCACAAATGGATAGCCGAAGAGAAAAAACGCAATGGTTAAATTACCCCGTTTGGTTTCATGTGAGCAGCACGGTACCCAGGGCATTGGCCTGGTGTGCCAGCATATTGTATTGGCGAAAGAACCAAACGGTTTTTTCTGGAGCGATGATAGCGATCAAGCTCGGCCCGATGCCTGGTGTAATGATTGCGAAGAAAAATTATTGAAAGACCAATTCAATGAAGCCTGGTATGAACAGGCGGGTTTTCAAACCTTGTGCGCCCTGTGCTGGGACGCGGCCAAAGCCAGCGCCGAAGCCGCCGAGCCAAAAGAATAATTCATGCCACGTATTTTATTAGTCGAAGACGAAGCCGCTATTGCAGATGCGATTGTCTATGCACTGCAGACCGAAGCCTTTGTAGTGACGCGAACAGGTTTGGGGCGCGAAGCCCTGCATTTATTACAATCGGAAAAATTCGACGTGCTGATTCTGGATGTAGGACTGCCCGATCAAACCGGTTTTGATGTGTGTCGTGAACTAAGAAAATTCAGCCAGATTCCATTGATATTCCTGACTGCACGCGGCAGCGAAATAGACCGCGTACTCGGTTTGGAAATGGGCGCCGATGACTATATGGTCAAACCGTTTTCGCCGCGTGAATTGGTTGCGAGAGTGCGTGTTTGTTTGCGTCGCAATGCAGTCGTTGAGAAAGCTGTAATAACACATTCCAAATTCAAACATGATCAGCAAGGGCAGCGGATAGACTATTGCGGCCATGTGCTCAGCTTGACCCGTTATGAATATTTGTTACTGGCGGCTTTGCTTTCAAGGCCCGGCGCGGTCTTTTCAAGAGCAAAATTAATGCAGGACATCTGGGCCGATGCTCTGGAAACTGCCGATCGCACGGTCGATACCCATATCAAAACCTTGCGCGCGAAATTACGTGCGATAGATCCCGCCGATGTATTGCAAACGCACCGTGGCATGGGTTATTCAATAAGTTTGAGCTGATGAAAATAAGCTACCGCATATTTCTAGGTTATTTTTTAATCGTTGGCCTGGCGGCGTATTTTATTTTGCAGGTATTCGTTAATCAGGTGAAGCCTGGTGTACGCCAATCGATGGAATCCAGTCTGGTCGATACCGCCAATGTGCTGGCACAGCTAGCCGCCCATGATGTGAAAAATGGCGTGATCGCCGATGGCGAATTTGCAGCGGCTATCAGGTCGGCTAAAACCTCGCGCTACAAAGCGGGAATCTCAGATTATATGAAAGAGATTTTTAATTACCGAATTATTATTACTGACGACAAGGGTAAAGTCATTTACGATTCCGATAATACCGATATCGGAAAAGATTATTCACACTGGAACGATATTTATTTAACGCTGCGCGGGCAATACGGCGCGCGTTCAACCCGCAGCGACCCCAATGACGAGCGCAGCACAACTATGTATGTTGCCGCGCCGATTAACGATGGTGATAAATTGATTGGTGTGTTGTCGGTTGCCAATCCCAATGCCAGCATTCAGCCCTTTATAGATAAAAGTCAGGCCAATATTGTCAAGCAAGGCTGGGTATTGATTGCGGTCTCATTCTTGATTGGTTTGGCAGTCACGTTCTGGTTTACCCGTTCACTCGACCGGCTTGGTAAATATGCCAAGGCCGTTTCAGTGGGCGAGCGCGCGGTATTGCCGGATTTGGGTCGTAACGAAATGGGCGAGCTAGGCAATGCGCTCGACACCATGCGCAAAAAACTGGATGGCAAGCAATACGTCGAGCAATACGTGCAAACACTGACGCATGAAATGAAAAGCCCATTGGCAGCCATTCGTGGTGCCTCGGAAATACTGGAAGAAAATCCGCCGGAAATGGATCGTATTAAATTTCTCGACAATATCAAGACGCAATCAACACGACTGTCGGAAATGATCGACAAGATGCTTGCTTTGGCCTCGGTGGAATATCGGCAAAATGAAATTGATCGAAAAAATATCAATTTGTCAGAACTATGTCGTGATGTATTGAACAGCTTTGAGCAAGGCGCCAATAGAAAACAAAGCCATAAAGAAATAAAATGGCGCAGTGAGGGCTTGAATATCGAAGCCATTATCCAGGGCGATGCTTTTCTAATCACCCAGGCGCTGCAAAATCTTTTTGATAATGCGATTGATTTTTCGCCTGAGTATGGCTGTATTAAATTAAGTCTTGAATCCGAACAAAATCAATACTGCATAAAAATCCTCGACCAAGGCCCCGGCATTCCCGACTACGCCACCGACCGCTTATTCGAACGCTTTTATTCGCTGCCGCGGCCCGATACCGGCCAGCGCAGCAGCGGGCTGGGCTTGAGTTTCGTGAAGGAAGTCGCCGCTGCGCACAAGGGTGATATCACGCTTGTGAATCTTCCGGAAGGCGGCGTGCTGGCGAGTTTGACTCTGTCAAAACATTTACCGTAGGAGGGCCTTCTAGGCCCGACAAATCCGGCCAGATCTATCGCGCCTAAAGGACGCTCCTACGCGCTTCGCACCTGACAGACGCTCCCAGATTGGATATAGCAACTACCTAATAATTCAATCCAACATGTCACGCAATTATTGGTTGGATAAAGTCATAACTTCACCTCCAACACACACAGTCTGCATCCGGCGCACACAGGTCACACCTAATCTAACCGGGCATTCAAACCTGGAGGTGTTATGTCGCAGCTTAGTTTTATTATCAAAGGCCTGATCGTAGGATTTATTTCCTTATTGTTGCTGATCGTATTGTTCATGATTGGTGGCGTGATTCATAAGCGTGAAAGTTATCGGGCAGAAGCTATAAGCTCGGTGATCTCGTCGCATGCAAGCCAGCAAAAGTTCGTAGGGCCAGTTCTTGTGCTGCCTTTTGTCGAAGAAGAAGTCGTCACGCAAAAAAATGAGCAGGGACTTTCCGAGACCAAAAATCAAAGACGTGATCGACACTGGATTTTCTACCCGAAAACAATGGACATCACTGGCAATGTAGTTACCTCCACAAAAAAACGTGGGATACATGAAGTGCGAGTTTACGAATGGCAGGGAAAACTCCATTCAAAATTTGATTTTGTCGTTCCAACATTTGCTGATGATGGTATGAAGCGCACTATCGGAAAACCCTATCTTAGTCTTATGGTGAGCGACGTTCGTGGACTGATCGGAGACCCCAAGCTTCGGCTTTCAGGTTCGGCACTTAAGCTTGAGCAAGGCGCAGGTTTGCATAGTAAATACCCCGGCGTACATGCCAATATTCCGATGTTGGCGATGGGCGAATCAAAATCGTGGATGGTGGATATGGACATCGCACTGGCGGGTACTGAATCATTATCGATTGTGCCAATTGCAGAAAATAACCACGTCGAATTACAAGCCAATTGGCCACATCCGAGTTTTGGGGGCAAGCACTCGCCTCGCTCGCACAAAATCAGCGAAAAGGATTTCTCGGCTATTTGGGATATTTCCTCGCTCTCCACCAGTGCCCAATCGCAATATGGCGAGCAGCTTGACGCCCTTTCGCTGGACAGTCTGGACGTGGAACTCATCGAGCCAGTCGATATCTATTTAATCAGTGAACGCGCACTGGACCATGCTTTTTTGTTTATCGGTCTCACTTTTGTCAGCTTTTTCATGTTTGAAGTTATCAAACAGCTCTCCATTCACCCGATTCAGTATTTGCTGGTCGGTATGAGCCTGGCTATATTCTTCCTGTTATTGATTAGTTTGAGCGAGAAAATTCCTTTCCTCCTGGCTTATTTGGTCGCCAGCATTGCTTCAATCGGACTATTGTTTGTCTATCTGAGTTCGATATTCAAAAGTTATTTGCGAGGCATTGGCTTCTCGGTAATGCTGACGGTACTTTATGCCGCACTTTATGGGTTGTTGATCTCGGAAGGCAACGCGCTGGCAATGGGTTCCATTCTGTTGTTTGGTATTATCGCAGCTATCATGATTGTGACCCGTAAGATTGACTGGTACAACATCGGCAAGAAAGAAATACCAGAAGTACAATAACCAGTGTAGCCCGGGTCACGCTCCACCGACCCGGGACTTCATTGCTCGACTGTTGTCGCAGGTTTTTCGCGCCTTACGGTCGCTCCTACGGTTTTATTTTGGTGGTCTTTGTTTTTTTGAATAGGCGAAATTTTCGCAGACCAGTCCCGGGTCGGTGGGGCGTGACCCGGGCTACTCAAAAAATAAAAAACGATCCCCATGCCAAGACAGATCCAATCATCGTCGCTGCAAAAACATCGCTTGGATAATGCAAGCCAAGAATCACGCGAGACAAGGCAATACTGATCGCCAGCGGTACAAGAACTGGTGTCAGCATCGGGTAGTAGGCGAGGGTTACCAGTGTGAAAGAAACTGCATGCAGGGTATGGCCCGATGGAAAACTAAATTCATCCAGCGGCGCGGTCCATACATGAATACGATTGTCATTGGCAAATGGACGCGGACGCTTGGTCCATTTTTTAAGATAACGATAAAGTGTGCTGGTAACAACAGCCATGACCGCGAGATGCAGGAATACGGGCAAACCTTTTGCACCTTCGACCAATAAAATTACAGCGCCCAACAAATACCAGACGATGCCATCGCCAAGTTTACTGACAGTTTGAAAATAACGACGCACCCAGTTTTGTTCGGCCCAGGTATTGGCACGCACACACCACTGATGTTCACGTTGCAGAAAGTTTTTCACCCGGATGTTCATGCCACGCTCCTTATGTCGGAAAGTTCATACAATAAACGCGAGAATGCTTTTGCCACTGTTTCTGGATGTAGATGTTGGATGGATTCTTTTGCCTGCTCGCCCATTTTTTTCAGGTCGGCATCGGTGGCGAGCTCAACGAATGCCTTCGCGAATGCCAGTTCTTCACCAAAGGTAACGGTTCTGCCATGGACACCGTCTTTGCAATGTTCTTTTGCAGCGCCGTAATCGAAAGCGCAGACGGTAAGGCCCGATGCCATGGCTTCCAGCGTTACATTGCCGAAGGTTTCCGACAGACTCGGGAAGCAGAAAACATCGGCACTGGCGTAATGCTGGGCCAGGTCATCACCACGGCGCATACCGGCGAAAATAAAATCTGGATTTTCCGATTGTAAGTTTGCGCGTTGCGGACCATCGCCGACCAGAATAAATTTTGCATCGGGCCTTTTTTCTTTCAAGGCACGAAATGCCTTGATTGCAAGCGGCATATTTTTTTCCGGTGCAATCCGGCCGACATGGATAACGGCAAGATCATCCGGTTTCAAACCCCAGCTCGCACGCAATTCTTCGTTCCGCCAATGCGCGTTAAATTGACGCACATCGACCGCACGCCCCAAATGCTGTACGTGATGGAAACCCTGCTGCGTTAGGGACTCTGCCAGTTCGGTAGTAGGCACCAAGGTCGCATCACCGCGATTATGAAAACGCCGTAACCATGCCAACACCCAGGGTGATAAAAATCCGGCGCCGTAACGGCCCACATAATCATCAAAGCGTGTATGAAAGCCCGTGGCGATTGGAATGCCTAATTTTCGTGCTGCTCGCATAGCGGACCAGCCGAGTGGGCCCTCGGTCGCGATATAGATGGCATCGGGACGTTGTGCCGTCCAGCGCGCCATCAAACGCTTGCGAGCAGGCAGGCCGAAACGTAAACCCGGATAGCGTGGAATTGGTGCGCCTTCAACGAGCATTAAATCCTGATGATGGCGCGGCGATTCTTCGAGTTGTTCAGGCCTTACCAAACCTACTCGATGACCAAGATTGCGCAAGCCAAATTCCAAAGCTTGCACGGTCAATGCCACCCCGTTAATTTCGGGCGGATAGGTTTCGGTAATCAATTCAATGTGCTGATAGTTGTTCATGAGCGCAGTGTGCGCAGGCAGTGTGCAAGCCTTGTGTCATTGGCGTGACAGAATGATGACGTGGTGCGGAAAGCATTGCGATAAAAAATATCGTAGGAGGGCCTTCTAGGCCCGAAAGATCTGCGAAATAATCTGAACGTCGGAGCGCTCATATGATCAAGATTGTTGCAGGTTTCCGCGAGGCTGAAAAATGCTCCTGCATTTTCAGCACTCCCGCCTTCCATGGCGGTCGCGAGCTCGCTCCTACGTTTGGCATGCTCGCAGATCTTTCGGGCCTAGAAGGCACTCCTACAATAAATCCCTACGCAAAACTTGGGAAATTCCTTACATCACCAGCATGATGCTTTTGTTACCATAGTCTCAGTAATTTAAAGTCGAAAAAACACACGTATGTCTATCACTCGCGCCCTGGAAATTCTCAAGCACCAATTCGGTTTCGATGATTTCCGGATGAATCAGCAGGCTGCCGTGGAATGTGTGCTGGCAAAAAGAGATTGTCTGGTCTTGATGCCAACCGGCGGCGGAAAATCCCTTTGTTATCAAATTCCTGCCTTGATGCAGGATGGCTTGACCGTGGTGGTTTCGCCCCTGATTGCCTTGATGAAAGACCAGGTCGATGCTTTGCGATTGAATGGCGTGAAAGCAGCATTCCTCAACTCGAGCCAGGACAATTCAACGCAGCAGGAAGTAATTGCGGCGATCCGTAATGGCGATATCAGGATTCTCTATATTGCGCCAGAAAGGTTGCTTCAAAGCAGTGGGCAGTTTATTGATTTCCTGAAAAGTCTCCGCGTTTCACTCTTTGCCATTGACGAGGCACATTGTATTTCGAGTTGGGGACACGACTTTCGTCCTGAGTACACCCAGCTTGGGCGGTTAAAAAGTTGGTTTCCAGAAGTGCCGGTCATCGCGCTGACAGCAACGGCGGATAAACTGGTAAGGCAGGATATTCTCGAAAAATTACATATCGAACATGCAGAAGTATTTTCATCGAGTTTCAATCGCGCCAATATTTTTTATCGAGTCGAACCCAAGCGCGATACCTACACGCAATTATTCGATTATCTGGACAAGCGCCGCAACGAAAGTGGCATTATTTATTGCCTGAGCCGGAATTCAGTCGATGCACTGGCAGCAGATTTGCGCAATGACGGTTTCAACGCGCTTGCTTACCATGCTGGCCACGACAAAGCGAAACGCGAGAAGCATCAGGAATTATTTCTGAGGGACGAAGTAAAAATAATGGTTGCGACCATTGCTTTCGGCATGGGGATTGATAAATCGAATGTGCGCTTCGTGGTGCATCACGATTTGCCCAAGAATATTGAAAGCTATTATCAGGAAACCGGCCGCGCCGGTCGTGACGGACTTGAAAGCGAAGCCTTGCTGTTTTTCAGTCATGGCGATGTGCAAAAACTGAAAGCTTTTGCCGAAGTGGAGGGTAATAGCGAGCAGACCGAGATCATGCTCGGTAAGCTTAATGTGATGGCGCAATTTGGCGATCTTAAAACCTGCCGAAGAAAATTCCTGTTGCAGTATTTTTCCGAAGATAGCGTCGATAAATGCGGACATTGCGATAACTGCCTGAAAACTTTCGAGAGATTTGACGGTACGGTGATTGCCCAGAAAGCATTGAGTGCGGTTTATCGTACTGAACAACGAATGGGTCTGACCTATCTGGTTGATTTTCTGCGTGGAGCGAAATCACAAAAAATGCGGGATCAACATAAACAATTACCGACTTATGGTATTGGCGCTGATATTCCAAAAACCAGCTGGCTGGCTTATTTCCGGGAATTGATCGAGCAAGGTTATCTGGAGCAAACCAATGGCCAGTACCCGACATTGGTGCTGACCGATAAAAGTCGCGACGTGCTCAAAGGCAAGATCATCGTTGAGTTGGTCAAGGTCGTTGATGAAGTCGAGAGAACCGGCGCACGCGGGTTGCAGGAAATGCGCGATTATTTCCGGGATCTGTTTGAAAGACTGAAAACCGTGCGAACCGAATTTGCCCGCGCCGACAATGTGCCGCCTTATGTGATTTTTTCCGATGTCACCCTGATCGAAATGGCGACCTATTTACCGCAGGATGCAGAGCAGATGCTGAAAATATCCGGCGTGGGCGACGTCAAATTCGAGAAATATGGCAGTGAATGCCTTGAAGTCATCAAGACATATTGTAATGAAAGCCAGCTCGAGTCGCGTATCGAACTTAAAAATCCAAAACGCGAACGCAAAGCCAGTGCGCGCCGTAGTAGTGACGGCACCAGCACTTTCGAAATCACGCTTTCCATGTTCCAGCAAGGAGCATCTATTTCGCAGATTGCGATTGAGCGCAAGTTGAGCCCAAGCACGATCGAAGGCCATTTGATACGTTATATGAGTACCGGCGAAGTCGCTTTAAACGATCTTGTTGCCGGCGATAAAGTAGAGCCGATAAAGCAGGCTATTTTGCAATTTGGCGATAGTTCTGCCGTTGGACCCATTAAACAGTTTCTTGGTGAACAATATAGTTATGGCGAAATCAATGCGGTGCTGGCAGCTATAGGGGTTGTGCGCTGAAATCGTAGGGGCGCTTGCTTGCTGCGCCCATGATCTGTCGTGATGTTTGAGCGAAGCAAGCAAGCGCCCCTGCGGTATTTATTACGTCGCAGATTTTGGGCGCAGCAAGCATGCGCATGTACGTTATTTATTTGAATCTGTTTTTTCGGAATCAGGCTTTGTTTTGTCAGCCGATTCTTCCCAGGTCAAGACTTCGTCTTCACTGGCCACAACCGTATTTTCTACCGTAGCAGGCGTTTCTTGTTCGATTTGTTTAACGGCAGTTGCTTCGGTTTGAGTTGCTTGCTCGTTACTGCAAGATACTCCGAGGCCACAGACTAGAAACAACAAACACAGTGAGAACGAGCGGAGGTAGGAAATTATCATGGCTCAGATCATAAGACATTTTGGTGTTATCTGACGTGAAGTAGGGGCGCTTGCTTGCTGCGCCCATGGTCTGTCGTGTTGTTTGGGCGCAGCAAGCAAGC
>JAYSQD010000097.1:0-2555 GCA_043721835.1 Arenimonas sp.
GAAACCTCAATGGCCTGTAATGCTTTTTCCAGACCGGGTGCAACAAGATTAATCAGTTCCTCACTCGCCATCACCTGCAAAGTCTGTTTGCAGAATGCATTGGTCAGCATCGCTTTAGCCTGCGCTTCGGGAATGCCGCGCGCTCGCAAATAAAACAAGTGCCCGGCATCGAGTCGGCCAACGGTGGCGCCATGGCTGGCAATCACTTCGTCGGCATGAATGACCAATACCGGCTGCGTGTCGATTTCGGCATTGTCTGACAGTAATAAATTTTTATTGGATAAATGCGCGGTAGTGCCATCAGCACCTTTTTCAATCAGGATGCCGCCATGAAATACTGCGCGCCCACGCTCCGTCGCCAAGCCGCGCCAGACTAAATGACATTCGGTGTTTTTGGCACTATGTTGAATATCCAGGCGAGTATCGACATGCCGACGACCGCTGGCAATCAAGCTGCCATTGGCATGCAGCGTTGCTCCATCGCCCAGCAATTTTACTTGCAGGTCGTGGCGTGAAAGATTCGCACCCAATTCCAGGTCGAGACGACGGTAGGTCGCATTGCTTTGCAATGATGCTTCCGTACGCAGGAATTGACTGGCACCGGCATCGTCTTGCTGGATGCGGGCATGAGTTAATTGAGCGCCATTGTCCAAAATAATTTCGCAGAAATTATTCGACAAGTTCTGGTGTGCATGCTGTGAAATATGATGTTCGATCAAACTTGCTTTTGCGTTCTCAGCCAGTACGATCTTGTAGCGATAGTGAATCGCCAGATCTTGTTCTGTTTTGGTCGATACAAAAACAATATGCAGGCAAGTATCTATCTCAATATCTTTTGAAACATGTATCTGCAAACCTTGCCGAGCGATTGCGGTATTAAGTTTTGCAAAAATTTCGTGAGCGCTATTGAAACGCGATTCATAGCCAATGTCGGTGTTTGCGCTTGTTTGAATAGAAATACCATCCGAAAAACCCGAAAAATCTGAGTTAGCCGGATCGAATACAGCATTCACGAAAACGATGCGCGGGCTTCCGATAGCGCCAATAGCTTTGCTTGTATCGTCATCAAGCAGAAACAACGATGATGAGGGCGCCGCAAACTGGCGCGCCGACAAGGCACGCAAGGAAGTGTATTTCCATTGCTCGCTACGTTGCGTCGGCAGACCGATGGCAATCACCTGATCAAGCGCTACATTTTTTATTGGCGCTTGATCAGAGAACGCCGTTTGCAGTGACTCAAGCAGGGCGGTCATGGCGCTACGCGGTCCTTCACCCAGGAGTAACCGTGTGCTTCAAGTTCGAGTGCCAGTTCCGGGCCGCCACTTTCGACAATTTTTCCGTCAGCCAAGACATGCACGACATCGGGTTTGATGTAATCGAGCAGACGTTGATAATGGGTAATGACCAGAAACGCGCGCTCGGGCGCACGCATTAGATTCACGCCATGGGCTACGGCTTTCAAGGCATCGATATCCAGGCCGGAATCGGTTTCATCCAGAATCGCCAGTGTGGGTTCGAGTAATGCAAGTTGAAAAATTTCGTTGCGTTTCTTTTCACCACCGGAAAAACCTTCGTTTACCGCACGATGCAAAAGCTCGTCTTTCAAATGCAGTACTGATAATTTTTCGCGTACCAATTTCAAAAATTGCATGGAATCGACTTCGGCTTCGCCGCGATATTTCTTCTGGGCGTTCAGCGCCGAACGCAGGAAATAGGTGTTGTTGACGCCCGGAATTTCAACCGGATATTGAAAGGCAAGAAAGATGCCTTCGGCTGCGCGTTCTTCCGGTTGCAGTTCGAGCAGGTTTTTGCCCTGATAACTCACGCTGCCTTCAACGACTTCGTAGCCTTCGCGACCGGCCAGCACATTGCCGAGCGTGGATTTGCCGGCGCCATTGGGGCCCATGATGGCATGCACTTCGCCAGCCTTCACTTCGAGTGAAAGACCTTTGAGGATTTCTTTACCGGCAACGCGGACGTGGAGATTTTCGATTTTTAGCATTTTGTTCTGCAATATTTGTTTAATGATTTATTGAATTTTCGTGGGAGCGGCGTAAGCCGCGAATGGTCTGCGATAATGTCCGTCGCAGGTTTTTCGCGGCTTACACCGCTCCTACGTGCATTAGCCGACTGCGCCTTCCAAGCTGACTTCCATCAGCTTTTTGGCTTCCACCGCAAATTCCATCGGCAATTCCTTGAAGACTTGTTTGCAGAAGCCATCAACGATTAACGACACCGCGTCTTCCTGGCTGATACCGCGTGAGCGGCAATAAAAGAGTTGGTCGTCGGAAATTTTCGAGGTAGTGGCTTCGTGTTCCACGGTCGCCGTCGAATTTTTTACTTCGATGTACGGAAAGGTGTGTGCGCCGCATCTTTTTCCGATTAGCAATGAATCACACTGCGTGTAATTTCTGGCTGACTCGGCAGATTTTTCAACCTTGACCAAACCGCGATAAGTATTTTGTCCGCGACCGGCAGAAATTCCCTTGGAAATAATTTTGGATTTTGTCCGTTTACCCAAGTGAATCATTTTGGTGCCGGTATCGGCTTGTTGC
>JAYSQD010000098.1:0-11000 GCA_043721835.1 Arenimonas sp.
GTAGGTCGGGCCCCGGCCCGACGCTTTTGACAGATTGCTATTGAGTTTGCGTCGGGCCAGGGCCCGACCTACAGCCACTTATTGCGTCGAAGTAAAAAATATAAAGCAACACAAATACTGACGGTGACGACAATCATTATCCAATAACTATATTGCCCGGCAAGTTCGGGCATATGTTTAAAATTCATTCCGAACCAACTGGCAATCAATGTGGGTGCGGCTAGCAGCCCGGCCCAGCCGGCAAGGCGTTTTACGATTTCGCCCTGTGCAACCGTCACCAAGGACAAGTTGACCGACATGGCGGCGGTTAGCATTTCGCGCATGGTATCGGTGGCTTCCGATACCCGGATGACATGATCAAACACATCGCGTAAATACACCCGTACTTCGTCTTTCACTAGTTGCGGGTGATATTGCATCAATTGATTGACGATATCCTGTGTTGGCGAAACGGCAAGCCGGTAGGTGGTGAGTTCGCGTTTTAATTCGTATAAATGTTGGATGGTTTCTTTCTTGAAAGCTTCCGCGAAGATGTCTTGTTCCAGCTCGTTCAATTCACGTTTGAATTCCTCCACGATGGGGAAGTAATTATCGACAATGAAATCGAGGATTGCGTAGAGCCCGTAACTTGGGCCGAGTGCCATCTGTGCCGGGTTTTGTTCGCAGCGTGCACGGGCGCCAGAATAAGACAGCGAAGCACCATGGCGGACCGTAATTAAAAAACGTGGTCCGATAAAAATATGGGTCTCGCCAAATTCAATCGCGCCTTTGATCATCTGCGCGGTATGCACCACGATAAAAAGCGTGTCGCCATACAACTCGATCTTGGCTCTTTGATGCGCATTCGAGGTGTCCTCGATGGCAAGTGGATGTAGGCTAAATTCTTCCTGTAATTTCAGCAGCAGACTTTCATCGGGTTCATACAAACCCAGCCAGACAAAACCCTTGTCGGGGCTTTGCAAGACATCGCTGATGGCGTCAAGCGTGATGTCGCCCACTTTTTTGCCATCGGAACGGTAGGCAACGCAGTTGCGGACCATGCCGCTGATTTCTTGTTCAGGGATCACATTGCTCATGGGCGAATAATGGTTGACTTGGTTCAATGGTGCAAGCTGGCTGGCTTGCTGCTAAGGCCTTTGGCGAGCGCTAAATGGATGGGCAGCAGCATCAAGACCCATTCAAAATTTTGCTGCGCCAGGAACGGCAGCATTTGCAGGAATCCGGCCACAGCCGCACTGGCTGCCATTAGCCAGAGCAGGCCATTGAAATATTTTCCGGTTTTTTTGTTTCGCAGCAAACGCCATGCGTCTGGCAATAAAGCCAAAGCAAATGGCGAAAGCAGAAGTAAATTTGCATTGCGGTAACCGGCCCAATGCGCGCTGCCAAACCAGATAAACAGCATCAAGCATCCCAATAGTCCGGCGATCAGCCAGAAAATGCCGGCGATACCCGTCAATAAGCGCGGACTGCGTTTGGCCAGAAATAAAATGCCGATTGCGAAAAGAATACCGATCAGAAAAGCGATTTTTTTCCATTGCGGCATATCGCCCGGTGGCTGCGAAAGTCGATGCGGGATTAATTCCTGTTCGCTGCTCACCAATGTGCTTCCATTACTTAATTTCACCAGACGCAGGGAATCGCGCAATCGCATCGGAATAAAAGCTTCGTCCCATCGTGATAATGGTTTGTCGGCAGCTGGGCCAAGACCCAGATGAAATCCCATCGCCATCCATTTGGCGGGCCATGCCAGTCGTACCGATTCGCTGCGGTAGGAATTGCCCAATGATGGACTGGATAATTGCGTTTTGATTTGGCCTTTCAAAATGGTATCGAGAGAATCGCGAACTCGAGTGGCGCAATTAGAAAGATAATAGTCATAGGTATAACGCGAGTTTTCAGGCTTGGCATTTTCAGACAGCGTTGCATATAAATCTCGAATTTGTTTCTGGTCAAGATTCAGCCACTGCACGCTGACGCCGCGGCCCATCTCGCGATAATGCTGCAAATCTTCCTTTAGTGGTAATGCTGCCAACTGATATTGCATTTTTCCATTGAGAAAATTGCTGAAAAACCCCGGTTCACTCATATCGAAAAAACCGAAATTAAACGATATTGATTCTGCGGTCTGCACGTCTTCAATCACGATCGCATCATGACCAAAGCGAGCCCAGAATTCTTCGCCGGGCTCCATGGTTATTACGCCGGCACGCAGAGTTATGTCGCTGCGAACCGCTTCGGCATGAGAGGCAATTGGTAATACGGCAAGAATGAAAAGCAGAAAAACTCTAAGCATCGTTCTGAATACTCACAACAAAGCTGTGTACCCGGCGCTGGTCGGCACGGCCGACGCGGAAGTGAAAACGACCCACACTTAATTCTTCATCCGCTTCTGGCAGATGACCAATCGCATCGGTGACAAAACCGCCGATGGTGTCGTATTCATCATCCAGAAAATCGGCACCGAATTGATCGTTGAAATCGGCAATAGGCGTGAGTGCATCGACCAGAAATTGTCCATCCGATTGCGCGGCAATCATTTGGGCTTCATCGGCATCGTCATGCTCGTCATCAATCTCGCCAACGATTTGTTCCAGCACGTCTTCGATGGTGACGATGCCGGCAACGCCGCCATGCTCATCCACCACAATTGCCATGTGATTGCGTGATTGGCGGAATTCTTTCAAGAGCACATTCAGGCGTTTTGATTCCGGGATCAGCACAACCGGACGCAATAATTCGCGAATGCTGCCCGGGCCGCCGTCGGCGACAATACCGCGCAATAAATCTTTCGCCAATAAAATACCTAGGATGTCGTCTTTGTCGTCGCCATGAACCGGGAAGCGTGAATGGCCCGATTCCACTACCATCTTCATCAATTCAATAAAGCCAGCGCTAATGGGCAAGGAGACCATTTGCGAGCGCGGCACCATAATGTCGCTAACCTGATGCTCGGAAACGCTAAGCGCGCCTTCAAGCATTTTTAATGTGTCGCCACTCAAAATTCCGTTTTCGCGTGCATCGCGCAGAATTTCGATGAGGTCCTCGCGGCTTTGTGGCTCGCCCGAAAATGCATGGCTTAATCGCTCCAGCCAAGAGCGCTTTTCGGGCAGGGTACTAGTATCGTCGTCAGACATGGTGTGTTGGCGTATGCCCAGCGGGCGGTAACGCTAGTCTAGCAAACTAAAAACCCACATTTCGTCGCAATACTGCGTTACAAGGAAAAAATCATTCCTTACATAAAATGAATATGCGCGTCATGATTTTTTCCTTGTGCCTTGTCTTGCTTAGAAATGTGAATTTTTAGGGTGTAAAGTCGGCTTCAGTTCTCGCCGGCATAGGGGTCGGCAAAGCCCAGATCGGCCAAAATATCCCGTTCCAGTTGCTCCATCAGCACCGCTTCGCGCTCGTCTTCATGGTTTAGCCCCAGCAAATGCAGTACGCCGTGGATAGTGAGATGGGCATAATGCGCGGCCAGGGTCTTGCCTTGTTCCTTGGCTTCCTTGGCGACGACGGGCGCACAAATCACTAAATCGCCTAGTAGCGGCACATTGATGGCTTCGGGCAAGTCAGCCGGAAAACTAAGGACATTAGTGGCGTAATCCTTGCCGCGATAATGCCGATTGAGCGAGCAGCCTTCTTTAGTATCGACGACACGAATGGCCAGATCGGCTTTTAGAATTCGGCCTGTTACCGCGGCTGTCGACCATTTCTTGAAACTTTGTGCCGAAGGCAGGCCTGCACGCGGCAGACCGTAACTAACACTGACATCAAATTGAATCGGGCCGCGGGTCATAAGCGAATCCACTGATCTGACGGAGGTGCATCATAAACTTTAATCGATGAAAAAAACCGTAGGGGCACCTGCTCGCTGCGCTCAGGGTCTGCGGCAATCTTTTGGGCGCAGCAAGCAGGCGCCCCTAGGGATGCTGGCGAACACCCCGTTCTGCTATTGCAGGGAGATCTGGTCAATGACTTGTAATTTTTCACCCAGCTTCCGACTCAAGTATTTGCGATCTTTCTCGCGATAATTCACCAGAAATGCTTTCGAGGCTGCATTCAAAATCGGCAAGTCACTGGCGGTATCGCTATAGGCTCGTAAATAGGGCGGCGGATAACCATGCCTGATCAATTCCTGCAGTTTCACTTCGCCATTGCTTTGTACCGATGAAATCATGCCGCCGAAAAAGCGGCGGCTTTTCGATGTCACTAGGCCAACCTGATTTTTCATGCCCAGGTGATTGATGAAAGCGCTCGCCATTTCGTAACCGGCACCGGTGGCAATAACGACTTTTCTGCCATCGGCAATATCCTTGCGGCACTCGGTTAGCACCGGCTCAATAGGCCGGATGCGGTACTGTGCAATAAAATTATTTAGTAAGTTTTTGTAGGCGGTTTCGCTCAGGCCAATGCTGGCTATCCATAAATAGGCAGAGACTCCCAGTCTTCTGAGTGAAGGAATATGCAACATCGGAAATGCAATGGGTGCAATCACGATACAGAGTAGCAGTCGCAGAAAATTGCCTTTGATCTGCTGCGTGATAAATGCACCGCCGCAATCGCCGCGAAACAGGGTGCCGTCCATATCATAAATCACGGTATTGGGTTCAGTTGGAGTCATAAGCAATTTTGTGTTTCATGATTTGTAGGGGCGACTGCTTGCTGCGCCCAGGGTCTGCGACAATCTTTTGGGCGCAGCAAGCAAGCGCCCCTACGGTTTATTTATCGGCATTATCGTCGGTGGCATCACGGGCGTCATAAGCTCGCACGATTTTTGCAACGAGTGGATGGCGCACAACATCTTTTGCTTCGAAAAAAGTAAAGCTCAGGCCTTCTACTTTTCGTAATACATCCATGGCATCACGTAATCCGGATTTCTGGTGTTTTGGCAGATCAATCTGGCTCATGTCGCCGGTGATGACGGCAGTCGATCCATAGCCAATCCGGGTCAGAAACATTTTCATTTGTTCGATACTGGTATTTTGTGCTTCATCGAGAATGACATAAGCATCGTTCAAGGTGCGGCCACGCATATAAGCGAGTGGCGCTATTTCAATGACGTTGCGTTCCAGTAGTTTTACCACTTTATCAACGCCAAGCATTTCATAAAGTGCGTCATACAGCGGGCGTAAATACGGATCGACTTTTTGCGTTAAATCACCGGGCAGGAAGCCCAGTTTTTCACCAGCCTCCACCGCCGGGCGCACCAGCAAAATGCGTTGCACGCGGGATTCATTCAAGGCTTCAACGGCCGATGCAACGGCAAGATAGGTTTTACCAGTACCGGCCGGGCCAATACCGAAATTAATATCGTGGGTAGCGATAGCATGCAGATATTTAGCCTGATTTTCGCCACGACCTTTTACAACACCCCGTTTTACTTTGATGGTCACTTCCTGCGGAGAATATTCCGGCGCCGAAAAGCGCTGGTATTCGGCAGTGCCTAATCGGATATTCAAGCCTTGCAGGTCGATAGTTTCTTCAATAGTTTCAGCAAAACATTTTTTGATAAAACGCTCGGCGGCTTCAACGGCTTTTTTGTCGCCATTAACACGAAAGACATTGCCGCGATTGGCAATTTCGACACCGAGCCGCATTTCAATTTCACGCAAGTGTTCGTCAAACGGGCCGCATAGATTGGCGAGGCGTTCAGGGTCGTCGGGGTTAAGCGTAAAGTCGTTGTGCGAGGTCTGATTCATCTGACAAGACTAGCGTTTTCAGTGAATTTTGGCCAGTAAAATAGCTTGCTGCCGCCATAATGCTGAGCATGATTAGCCAACATCACGCAGTTGCATGAAACCGGCTAAGCTATTGCATGGCGATCATGATGATCAAGGCGATAAAAATGAGACGCACGGTAAAATATTCCAGCCTGATTTTATTATTGCTGTTTTGTGCTGCTTGCAAAAAAGAAACACCTGCGATGCTGGGAACCCTGGAATGGGATCGAATTACCTTGCCAGCAACGGCTTCAGAACCGATAGACACTATCCAGGTTGTTGAAGGTGCGCAGCTGGCGAAAGATCAAGTGCTGCTGCAACTTAATTCCGCACATGCAAAAGCCCGGCTTGAAATGCTGCAATCGGAAGCAGCACAAGCGGAGCAATCATTAAAAGCTCTGCAAGTCGGTGCAAGATCCGAAAACAAACGCGAGGCCAATGAGAAACTCGTTGCGCTTACGGCGCAGGCAAAAAATGCCGAGGCCCAGTTGGCGCGAACTCGTAGTTTGGTAAAACAACAATTATTACCGCGCGCTGATCTGGATCGCGCCATTGCATCGGCAAATTCTGCACAAGCAGAAGTTCGTGCAGCAAAGGCGAGCCTAGATTTATTACAAAACGGCAGTCGTAGTGAAGACCTCGCACAGGCGCAAGCTCGAGTGAGTGCGATGCAAGCACAACTGGCGAGTGCGCAAATCGATTTTCAACGATTGACGCTGCGTGCCCCGCGCGCCGCTCGTGTCGATAGCCTGCCGTACAAACAAGGCGACCAGCCTGCAATCGGTGCGCCACTTGCTGTGTTACTAGTTGGAGATGCACCGTACGCCCGCGTCTATGTGCCAGAGCTGATGCGCACGCAAGTTAAAATCGGTGATGTGGTCACTGTCGCCATTGACGGGAAAGCAAACACCTATTCAGGCAAAGTTCGCATGATACGCAGCGAGCCCAGCTTTACGCCGTACTACGCTTTGAATGGAAAAGACGCCGCGCGATTATCCTACTTGGCTGAAGTAAGTCTTGGTGCGAATGCCATTGATTTGCCCGCGGGTGTGCCCGTGCACGTAACTCTCGCTTCGGAATCAAAGCAATAACATGAGTGACAATGCCATTGTTGCAAGAGGCATGACGCGTCGCTTTGGTAATTTGGTGGCGGTGAACAATGTTGATCTCACGGTTCCAAAAGCTTGCGTGTATGGCTTTCTTGGGCCTAATGGTTCGGGTAAATCCACCACCATTCGTATGCTGTGCGGTTTGCTAACACCGAGTGCCGGCGATATCGAAGTGCTAGGTCTTCGTATTCCCGAACAGGCCGAAGCATTGAAGCGCAAAATTGGCTACATGACACAGCGTTTTTCATTGTTTGAAGATTTAACGGTGCGAGAGAACCTCGAATTTCTCGCTGCCATCCAGGACGTTCCGCGCGCCGGACAAAAGAGCAGGATCGAAACCCTGTTGCGTGAATACCATCTGGATGATCGAGACAAACAAATGGCAGGCACCTTAAGCGGCGGACAGAAGCAGCGGTTGGCACTGGCCGGTGCCGTGATTCACAAGCCCGAATTATTATTGCTCGACGAGCCCACGAGCGCGGTGGATCCGGAATCGCGCCGGGATTTCTGGGAAAAATTATTTGATCTGGCCGATGCGGGTACTACCATTTTGGTTTCAACACATTACATGGATGAAGCCGAGCGTTGCCATCGTCTCGCCATTCTGGATGAAGGCGTTTTGGTCGCCGATGGCGAGCCGACAAAAATGGCGGCAGCCTTGATAGGCCGTACTTTCAAAGTGAGTACCGCGCAACCTAGAAAAGTGCAGGCGTGTTTGCTGAAAGAGCCGAGTGTTGTGAGTGTGGCGCAAATTGGTAAGGAGTTGCGGGTATTAATTAGTGAAGGCGATTCCGTTTTAAGTCATTTGAATCAGGTTTTGAAAAATTCGGGATTAGAGGCGCTACTGGAAACTGCCACGCCTAATCTGGAAGACGTATTCGTAGCCGCAACCCATCGCAGTCATCTGGAGTAAGCGTAATGAATTTACGTCGGCTCTGGGCCATTGTTATCAAGGAACTACGGCAGTTACGGCGCGACCGAGTCACGGCAGCCATGATCATAGGTATTCCCACGATTCAACTCTTGATGTTTGGTTTTGCGATTAATCTTGACGTGCGCGGATTGAAATCGGCCATTGTAGATCAGGCGCAAACTTCGGCATCGCGTGCCTTTGTACAAGACATGTTGGCGACTGGCGTCATCGTACAAAAACAGTCGGCGCAAACGCCCGATGATTTAATGCAGGCTTTGAAACGCGGTCGTATTAGCGTGGGCATTGTGATTCCGCCGGATTTTGAAAGACGTTTGGCAGAAAATCGTGAAGCCGTGCAGGTGTTGGTTGATGGCAGCGATATCAGCGTACAAAACGCAGCGCGACAATTGGCACAGATGCCCTTGAACGGTCAGAGCAGTTTGAAGCCGGCGCAAATTAGTGTGGTAAGTTTTTACAATCCCGAGCGGGTATCGGCCATCAATGTAGTGCCGGGTTTGGTCGGCGTTATTTTGACGATGACCATGATCTTGTTTACTGCCGTCGCCATTGTGCGAGAACGCGAACGTGGCAATCTGGAGTTATTGATTACCACGCCGGTATCGCGCACCGAATTGATGGTCGGAAAAGTGTTGCCGTATATTGTTATTGGTTTGGTACAAACCACGATAGTGTTGGCGCTTGGTGTTCTGGTATTTCAGGTGCCGACACGCGGAAGCTGGATTGACGTTTATGGCGCGACCATGCTGTTGATTATGGCCAATCTTAGTTTGGGCTTATTGATTTCAACCAGAGCGCAATCGCAGTTTCAGGCGATGCAGATGAGCTTCTTTTTATTATTGCCCTCGATTCTATTGTCTGGCTTTATGTTTCCCTTTGCCGGCATGCCGAAAGCTGCCCAATGGATTGCAGAAGTTCTGCCCTTGACGCATTTTATGAGGCTAAATCGCGGCATCATGCTGCGTGGCGCCAGCTTGCTTGATTTGTGGCCGGACGCATTGGTGCTGATTGTTTTTACACTGGTAATGATGAGCCTAGCGATATTGCGCTTTAGTAAGCGTTTGGACTAGATGCTTATTGGGCAGATGTGGCGTAAAACTCGGCTCGCATTTTTGCGATATCCATTTTAGTAATACGACGATCGATATTTTTCCAGATTGGGTGGAATTCGTAGCCACCTTCTTTCATTTCTCTGCGGGCAGCTTCTTTCGTCCAGCCTTGTACGATCATGCGATAACTCGCCATCATCAAACCCGTTCGATCGGCACCATGCGCACAATGCACCAGGATGGGCTGATTGTCTGGATTAGTAATGATTTTCAAAACCGCAAGAATGTCACGGTCGTCAATATCCCAAGTATGCAAGGGGTAGCGTTTGAAGCCGATGCCCTGGGTCTTTCGTAACATAATATCCTGATCGTGCTCACGTAGATTCAACACCGTTTTAATGCCGAGCGTTTTTAATGCCTCGCCGCTGCCATCTTCAGGCTGCGCGCTACGATATAAATTTATATCGACACGATGCAGATTCGGCAAACCTTTTATTTCGAGTGGGACTGCCCATTGGCTAGGGCGCAGGCTTTGAATTTTTTCAGAACAAATGGCTGAATTGGCAAGTGTCGACAAAATTAAAAAAATGCCCGAACGGTAAATAGTCATAAGTTATATTCAGTCTTTGGATGCTTGCCATTGTCCGCACTCGCGTGCATTAGTGGGGCGGGATGGCGATAAATAATCAACTCTCGTCTTCCCGAGGAAAGTCGGGATCCAGAAGCTTAATGCGAACTCAGTGTTAACGCTACGTAGTGGTTTCTGGGCCCCGGCTTTCGCCGGGGTGACGAGCAAATTTTCGATATATGCTCAAGCCGTTTCAGCTTCCTTGATTACCAACCGCCCACGCAAAGAATTTGTCATCGCGTCAGTAATAAATACATCGACAAATTGCCCAACTAATCGTGGAAGACCGATAAAATTGGTGTAGCGCATATTCTCTGTGCGGCCGGTCAATTCGCCTTCGTATTTTTTACTTTTACCTTCGACCAGAATGCGCTGCGTGGTGCCGATCATGGCATTGGAAATATTGCGGGCGTTGTCGGTGATGGTTTTTTGCAGATGATTCAAGCGTTCGTGTTTGGTGGCATCGGAAATATCGTCGGGCAGATTCGACGCCGGGGTGCCCGGGCGCTTGGAATAAATAAACGAAAAACTTTGATCGAAACCAATATCATTAATTAACTTCATGGTGGCATCAAAATCTTTATCGGTTTCGCCGGGGAAGCCGACAATAAAATCAGACGAAATCGTGATATCGGGTTTGGCTTCGCGCAGTTTGCGAATTTTCGCCTTGTATTCGAGCGCCGTGTGGTTGCGTTTCATCGCGGTCAAAATACGATCCGAGCCTGATTGCACCGGCAAATGTAAAAACGAGGCGAGCTCGGGAACATCGCGATGCGCTTCAATTAATGAATCGCTGAATTCCATCGGATGCGAAGTGGTGTAACGAATGCGACCCATGCCTTCAATTTGTGCGATGGCACGAATCAACAAGGCGAGATCGGCTTTATCTTCCGATTCAAACATGGCACCGCGATAGGCGTTGACGTTTTGGCCAAGCAAATTCACTTCGCGCACGCCCTGGGCGGCAAGTTGCGAAACTTCGAGTAACACATCATCGAATGGACGCGATACTTCTTCGCCGCGCGTATAGGGCACCACGCAGAACGAACAATATTTGCTGCAGCCTTCCATGATCGAGACAAAGGCGGTTGGACCGTCGGCGCGAGGTTCGGGCAGGCGATCAAATTTTTCGATTTCAGGAAATGAAATATCCACTTGCGGCAAGCCGGTAGCGCGTTTGGCATCAATCATTTGCGGCAGGCGATGCAAAGTTTGCGGGCCGAATACCAGATCGACATAGGGCGCGCGCTTGATAATGGCATCGCCTTCTTGCGAGGCCACGCAGCCGCCCACGCCGATCACCAAGTGCGGCTTGTCTTTTTTAAGCTGTTTCCAGCGACCCAGCTGGCTGAAGACTTTTTCTTGGGCTTTTTCACGAATCGAACAGGTGTTGACCAGAATAACGTCGGCCTCGGCCTCGTTGTCGGTCAGCTCCAAGCCGTGTTCGGCCGCGAGTACGTCGGCCATTTTGTCCGAGTCATACTCGTTCATTTGGCAGCCGTGGGTTTTGATGAATAACTTACCAGCAGCGGGAATCCCGGTCATGGCGATTAATCCGGTCGGGAG
>JAYSQD010000099.1:0-1106 GCA_043721835.1 Arenimonas sp.
CGGCACTGATCACTAGATTTTTATTGGCAAATTTCCCAGCTTCTCAGCAAACCCCATGGCGGCAAATTATGAAATATTTTATTAAGCCCATTAGTCTTATTGCGATAACTACCTTATTGCAGTTGTTTAGCCAATCGGTGCGTGCTGAGAGCATGATTAATATTCAAATATTAAATGCGATTGTTAAAGATCAAGTCGTCGCTGGGGCGACGGTAACCCTACAAAAGAATGGCGAGCAGTCGGTTTCCGCAATAACGAATGCGCAAGGCCAAGCGAATTTTCCGGTAAAGTTTGTGGATGATCAATCGACCATCCTAATCGTCAAAAAGACGGGCTATTCAAATTTGGTAGTGAAATGCCCGTGTGCAGGTACGACCTATGCGATTAGCCCAGTGATGACTAGTTTGGACGGCATGCGCATCGTATTACCTGATTAGCGCTAATCCTCAGTACGTCTCAGGAACTGCGACGACAGAGACTTAGCGTAACCGCTTCAGAGGCAGATGGAGCGGCGAGAATGGCGATGAATCAGGTGCAATTTCAGAAAGGTTTGTCATTGACTGAGTTTCTTTCGAGCTACGGCAGCGAAGAATTATGTGAACGCGCGCTTGAAAGGAGTCGTTGGCCGGGCGGATTTAGCTGTCCAAAGTGCGGCAAATCGGCGCACCGTCGGTTTCATCGACAGACTCGGCTTTACCTTGAGTGTTCTGCGTGCGGTCATCAGGCGAGTTTGATTGCAAAGACGATTTTTGCATCGAGTAAACTGGCATTGTGTCTCTGGTTTCAGGCCGCTTATCTGCTGACGCAGACCAAAAACAATATCGCAGCGCTCGAATTGAAGCGTCATTTGGGCGTGTGTTACCGAACCGCGTGGCGAATCAAACACAAGTTAATGCAGGTGATGAATTTACGTGAGGAAGGGCGAAAACTGGCCGGATTAATCCAAATTGATGACGCGTATTTGGGTGGCGAATGCATGGGAAGCAAGCCAGGACGGGGTTCTCCGAACAAGCAAGCGTTTGTGATTGCAGTGAGCACGACGCTCGATGATCGGCCACTTCATGCGGTGATTCGGGCGGTGTCGAGCTTCACGAATGGGGCCATGG
>JAYSQD010000100.1:0-13115 GCA_043721835.1 Arenimonas sp.
GCCCAAACGCTGCGACTGACAATGCGCGCAGCAAGCAGGCGTCCCTACGGTATTATCTAGGGTATAATTTCCCGCTTCCCAAGCTCGAGAGCCGCACATGCTGCGTATTCAGGCCGAAGCCTTAACTTTTGATGATGTATCGCTGGTTCCAGCGCACTCTATTGTCCTGCCGAAAGATGTGAATCTTTCCACCCAACTGACTCGTAATATCACTTTGAACTTGCCGATTGTGTCCGCTGCCATGGACACCGTTACCGAAGCACGTCTGGCCATCGCCATGGCTCAGCTTGGCGGCATCGGCATATTGCACAAGAATATGAGCTTGCAGCAACAGGCGGCCCATGTTGCCCAGGTCAAAAATTTTGAAGCCGGCGTTATTCGCGAACCTTTTACGGTCGGGCCGGAAACCACTATCGGCGAAGTACTCAAACTTACCCGCGCGCGCAATATCTCCGGCGTACCGGTGGTCGATAATGGCTTGCTGGTCGGCATTGTGACTGGCCGCGATATGCGTTTTGAGAAAAAACTCGACGATCCTGTTCGTCACATCATGACCAAGAAAGAACGCCTGGTAACGGTGAAAGAGGGCGCAAGCGAAGAAGAAGTCATCGCCTTATTGCATAAACACCGCATTGAAAAAGTACTGGTGGTTAACGATGATTTTCAATTGCGTGGTTTGATTACCGTTAAAGATATTCAAAAAGCCCGCGACAATCCCAACGCCGCCAAAGACAAGGAAGAACAACTGCTTGTTGGCGCTGCGGTGGGCGTTGGCGGCGATACCGAAGCACGTATTGAAGCCTTGGTTCATGCAGGTGTTGATGTGGTGGTAGTCGATACCGCTCACGGTCATTCTCAAGGCGTGTTGGATCGCGTTGCCTGGGTGAAAAAGAATTTTCCGAACGTGCAGGTGATTGGCGGCAATATCGTCACCGGTGATGCCGCGTTGGCTTTGATGGATCACGGTGCCGATGCGGTAAAAGTGGGCGTTGGTCCAGGCTCTATTTGCACGACGCGCATTGTGGCCGGTGTTGGCGTGCCGCAAATCACCGCAATCGGAATGGTGGCTGATGTACTCAAAGGTAAAATCCCCTTGATCGCTGACGGTGGTATTCGTTACTCCGGTGACATTGCAAAAGCACTCGTCGCAGGTGCCAGCACGGTCATGATTGGTGGCTTGTTTGCAGGCACTGAAGAAGCACCCGGTGATGTCGAATTATTCCAGGGCCGCAGTTACAAAAGTTATCGTGGCATGGGTAGTCTTGGTGCGATGGAAATGGGCAGCAAGGATCGTTATTTCCAAGATGCCAGTGATGCCGACAAACTTGTGCCAGAAGGTATCGAAGGCCGCGTGCCTTATCGCGGCTTGCTCGGCAGCATCGTGCATCAACTTGCTGGCGGCGTTCGCGCCTCGATGGGCTATGTCGGCTGCGCCACGATCGAAGAAATGCGTACACGTCCGAAATTCGTGCGTGTAACTTCGGCTGGTACTCGCGAAAGTCATGTACATGATGTGCAAATTACTAAAGAGCCGCCGAATTATAGAGCGTCGTAAAGAAGGAGCGGGGTTTGGGGCTGGAGGCTGGGGCATATCTCGCTCGCGGTTACTGCTCGATAGAACGATAATTTTTAACCATTGAAAATCTCTCCCTAGCCCCAACTCCCTAATCCCGAGCACTGTATGTCCCACGAGCCCCAAGCCCCGAGCCCCGAATCCCACATTCACAATGATAAAATCCTTATCCTCGATTTTGGCGCTCAATACACGCAACTAATCGCTCGCCGTATTCGCGAGTTTGGTGTGTATTGCGAAATCTGGGCCTGGGACCATGATCCGGCTGAAATCGCCAAGTTCAATCCGAAGGGCATTATTTTGTCCGGCGGCCCTGAATCTACCGTGGAAGAAAATTCGCCACGTGCGCCGCAGGAAGTGTTCGACATCGGCCTGCCGATTCTGGGTATTTGCTACGGCATGCAAACCATGGCAATGCAATTGGGTGGTCTGGTAGAAGCCGGGCATCATCGTGAATTTGGTTATGCCGAAGTTGAAGTCACCTCCTCATGTGCCTTGCTGGAAGGCTTGAAAGACCATCCCGGTTCGCCGCCACGCCTCGATGTGTGGATGAGTCATGGTGATCGTGTCACCCAAATTCCGGAAGGGTTCGAAATCACTGCACGTACCAGCAATGTCGCCATCATTGGCATGAGCGATGAAAAGAAAAAATGGTACGGCGTGCAATTTCATCCTGAAGTGACGCATACAAAATCAGGCGAAGGCATGTTGCGGCGTTTCGCTGTCGATATTTGCGGCTGTCAGACTTTATGGACTGCCGCCAATATTATTGAAGATCAAATCGCCCGCGTGAATGCGCGAGTGGGCAATGATCATGTCTTGCTTGGACTGTCGGGCGGCGTGGATTCGTCGGTGGTGGCCGCACTTTTGCACAAGGCAATTGGTGATCGTTTAACTTGTGTGTTTGTGGACACCGGCCTGCTGCGTCTTGAAGAAGGCGACCAGGTCATGGCCATGATGGCGCAAAACATGGGCGTAAAAGTCATTCGGGTGAATGCCGCCGAGCGCTATTTCGCAGCATTGAAAGGCGTGAGTGAACCGGAAGCCAAGCGCAAAATTATCGGCAAATTATTTATCGATATTTTCGATGAAGAATCGGCCAAATTACACAATGTAAAATGGCTGGCACAAGGCACGATTTATCCTGATGTTATTGAATCGGCTGGCAGTAAAACCGGCAAAGCGCATGTCATCAAGAGCCATCACAATGTCGGCGGTTTGCCCGACTATATGAAACTGGGTTTGGTCGAGCCGCTGCGTGAATTATTCAAAGACGAAGTTCGTCGTATTGGCGTCGAGCTCGGACTATCGAAAGAAATGGTCTATCGCCATCCATTCCCGGGGCCGGGTTTAGGCGTGCGTATTTTGGGCGAAGTGAAAGTGGAGTACGCCGAATTACTCACCAGGGCCGATGCTATCTTCATCGAAGAACTCCGGAATTCTGGTTGGTACGATAAGACCAGTCAGGCTTTCGCCGTGTTTTTGCCAGTGAAATCTGTCGGTGTTGTGGGCGACGCTCGTGCCTATGAGTGGGTCATTGCATTGCGCGCTGTGGAGACCGTCGATTTCATGACCGCGCACTGGGCGCATCTGCCGTATGAACTTTTGGGTCTTGTATCTAATAGAATAATCAATGAGTTACGGGGTGTTTCTCGTGTGGTTTATGATATCAGTGGCAAGCCACCTGCGACTATTGAGTGGGAATAAATGTCAGCTTCTGACCAAGACTGGATGCTTCACGCGCTTGAACTCGCCGACAGGGCCGAGCATGAAGATGATGAAATTCCGGTCGGTGCGCTAATCATTAATAAAGCCGGTGAACTCATCGCCGAGGCTTGGAATAAAAATATTACTCAGCACGACCCAAGCGCGCATGCTGAAATTTTGGCGATGAGGTCTGCGGGTGAAAGAATCCAGAATCATCGACTGCTGGGCTGCACGCTGTATATCACGCTTGAGCCCTGTGCCATGTGCGCGATGGCGATGATCCATGCCCGCATCAAGCGGGTTGTTTTCGGGGCATTCGATCCGAAAACCGGAGCAGCAGGTTCGGTGTTTGATTTACTGCAAGACCCGCGCCATAACCATCGTATTGAAGTGCAGGGTGGGGTGCTTGCCGATATCGCCAGTAAAAAACTATCGGATTATTTCCGAGCCAAGCGACAAAGAAGCTAGTCCATCATTTCCTTGATTTCGTCATCAAAACTTTTCACCGCTGCCGATACTTCTCGCCCTAAATAAAATACGGCGCCAAGCAAAAAGCACATGCCGATAATCGCGATGATGGTCGGCAATATCGAAAGCCGGTTGCCACTTAAAGTATCGACTGCCAAGGCCAGGCTTGTGCCAATAAACGAGCCCAGAGCGAAATACAAATACAGACAGGCGCGCAACAAATAACTGCTTCGTTTCTGATGACGCTGGATTTGTTCTTCCCGTGCCGGTTGGTCACGTGGCCCATCTTTCCAATTGGCCATTAATATTCGTAATCGATCAACCACACGTGCCAGACGATTATTGGCTGATAAAAGCAAGGACCCGGTCGCCGCCATTAAAATAGCTGGCGCCAGCAAGGCGGTTAGAATGTGATAACTGTTATTCAAAGTAAGGGCTGCATTGATCTTAATTTGTTACAGTAAAACATATTAAAGGAAACCACTGATGACAAACGATGATGAAAGCCAAAGACTGATCTGGATTGACCTGGAAATGACCGGGCTGGATCCGGATTCCGATGTCATTATTGAAATCGCTACTTTGATCACCGATAAAGATCTGAATGTTCTTGCTGAAGGCCCCGAACTGGCGGTCAAGCAATCGCTAGAAACCCTGGAAGCCATGGACGACTGGAATCGTGGCACCCATCAGCGCTCTGGCTTGTGGCAACGCGTATTAGATAGCCAGATCGATGCCTCCCACGCAGAAGTGACCACCATCGAATTTTTATCGAAGTGGATTGGCGCCAATAAATCGCCAATTTGCGGTAATTCGATTTGTCAGGACCGGCGTTTTCTGGTTCGTGGCATGCCAAGACTAGAGCGCTACTTTCATTATCGAAATCTGGATGTTTCGACCCTCAAAGAGCTCAGCCGTCGCTGGTCACCGAATTTGCAAGAAGGCTTGATCAAAGTGGGTGCGCATACGGCCTTGTCCGATATTCGGGAATCGGTCAAAGAACTCAGTTATTACCGGCAATTTATGGGTAAACTTGGCGGATTAGGGTAAGTCGCTCAAGTGTAGGGGACACGGATGCGTTGTTTGAAAGTCTTAATCGTCTTGGCATTTGTGTTGCTGGCAATGCCAGTTTCAGCGCTCGATAAAAAACCTTTAGCCGCTTATTCACGTGAAGCCTGGACCACGCGCGATGGCCTGCCTCATAATCAGGTTAATTCCATCACGCAAACGCCGGAAGGCTATTTGTGGTTCGCGACCTGGGAAGGCTTGGTTCGCTACAACGGTCAGGACTTTCGCATTTTCACACCGCAAAATGTGCCTGCTTTGCAGGACCACGGTATTCGTGATGTCAGTGTGGGCGCGAAGGGCCGTTTAATTGTTTCTACCTCTCGCGGTGGCGTTTCAGTCTTACAAAAAGATTTGTGGCGCACCTATAGTCAGAGCGAGGGCTTGGCACAAAACGAAACCATGGCCTCGATTGAAGACAGCCAAGGGGCCATCTGGGTAGCGCACGAAAGCAAAGGTCTGTCGCGCATTGATGCTCAAGGCAAAATCACGGTCTATGGTACGCGTCAGGGCCTGCCGTCAGAGCGTATGTATGCCGTGTTTATGGATGAAAACAAAGTCATCTGGGCCGGCACAGCCGATGGTCTGGTGCGAATTGAAAATAATCGCGTTCAAAGCTTCAGTGTTGCCGATGGTCTGCCAGTCGGTGCAATTTACGCCATCTTGGCCGCGCCCGAAGGTGGTTTGTATCTTGGGACACATCATGGTCTGTATTTAGGTCGTAACGGGAAATTCAGCAAAATCACAGCGGACTTTCCCGATGAGGCCGTCATCAGTCTGGATTTAGACAGCGAATCCAATTTGTGGATGGGCACGGTGAATCGCGGCATTCTTCGCTATGGTCGCCGTGGCTTGGAAAGTCTCGACGCTAAAGCTGGCCTGCCAAACAATCGCGTTTCTTCCTTGTTTAATGACCGGGAAGGTAATATTTGGGCCGGTACCAATGCCGGCCTTGTGCGTTTTGCCGATACGCCGTTTGTTACTTACGATAATTATCAGGGTCTGAGCGACAATTATGTTCGTGCTGTTGCACAGACCAGCGACGGTAGCGTGATGATTGGTACATCACGTGGCTTAAATCGATTTTTCGAGGAAAAAATTACCGCTATTTCCGACAACCCCAGTTTGCGTGACGACGCTATTTTGAGTCTTGCTCCTGCCAAAGACGGCAGTCTTTGGGTTGGTATGTATTCCACCGGTTTGGTTAATTGGAAAAACGGTGTAGTACGCGAACAGGTCAAGCCTGGAAGCCCGCTGTACGGGACCCAAGTTAGAGCCCTGCACGAAGATCGTAACGGCAATTTATGGATTGGTACTTCGCAAGGTTTGTATCGCAAAAAAGGCAACGAGTTAAAACGCTTCACTGAAGCAGATGGGCTGCCGCGCGATTTCATTTTAAGTATTCATGAATCCAAAACCGGAAAAATCTGGGTCGGTACCGCGAATGGACTTGGTTTTATTGATGGCGAAAAAGCCGGTTCAATTGATATTTCAAGTTATCTATCATCGCAAGACGTCTTTGGATTTAACGAAGACGCCGATGGCACCCTTTGGCTTGCTACCGATCGCGCTGTATTGCGCATGCGTAATGGAAAAATTTCAGCCATCGGTACCAAAAATGGTTTGCCGGTAGCCACCATATTTCAGATTATTGCCGACACCTACGGTAATTTCTGGCTGACCTCAAATCGTGGGGTTGTTTACGTCAAGCGCAATGAAATGGAAGCGGTTGCCGACGGCAAATCCGAACGTCTGAATGCGATTAGTTTTGCCGAAGCCGATGGTATGGCGAGTGCACAATGTAATGGTGGTGCAGGCCCTGCCGCTTTGCGTGCGAAAGACGGCAGTATTTGGGTAGCGACTGCAAAAGGCGTTTCTGTAGTGCAGCCCGACGAGCTGGCACGTTATCAACTCGCGCCGCCACCCGTTGTCATCGAAAACGTGACAGTGAACGATCAAATAGCAGACCCCGATGGTGAATTAATATTGCCATCGGACACCCGTAAATTAGAAATGGCGTATGTCAGTTTAAGTTATCGCACACCTGAACAAATTCGCTACCGTTATCGATTGGAAGGCTTTGACGATGACTGGATTGAACGCGAACAATTACGCAATGTGCAATTTACCAATTTGCCGCCCGGCCGTTACACCTTCAAAGTAAGCGCCGCACAACGTGGCGGGCCGTGGAGCCCGGAAAGCGCGAGCTTGAAATTTGAAATTAAACCACGCATCTATCAACGTGTCTGGTTTATCCCGGTTGTAGTGATATTGCTGGCTATGTTCCTGTACGGACTCTATCGTGCTCGCGTGCGTCAATTGGAAGCACGCGAACTTGAACTTAGCGGTATTGTTGATGAACGTACGCGTGATTTGAGCGATAAAAATATTGAATTGGAAATGCTGAATTTGACCATCAGCCAGCAATCAGAAGCCTTTGAACAACAGGCACGTACCGACTCTTTAACCGGCTTGCCCAACCGCCGCAGCATGGACGAAAAATTGCAGGAAGTTTTCAAAACTGCGGTCAAAAATGATCAAGCGCTATGCTTTGGCTTGCTCGATGTCGATCACTTTAAACAAGTCAACGACAGTTATTCACACGACGTTGGAGATCAAGCATTAAAAGTAATTGCTGATGCCATGAAGCGCGTCATGGGTGCTGAACATGCCGGCAAATGGGCCGGACTGCGCGGCGATGAATTAACAGCACGCTGGGGCGGCGAAGAGTTCGCTTTATTATTTCCAGATCAAGATCTGGAAAGTGCGCGCGCCAAATGCGAAAAAATACGCCTCGCCATTCAAGCCATTGATTGCACAAGTTTTGCACCAGGATTAAAACTTGCCGTCAGTATCGGCATCAGCGAGCGGACCGGGCTTTCGCATCACGAAAAATTGGCATCAAAGGCCGATAGTAAACTTTACGAAGCCAAACGTAATGGCAGAAATCAGGTAGTAGGTTAAGCGTTAACGCCCCGCAGGAGCGAGTTCTACGCGTGCAAAACCTGCGACAAACTTCCCCGTAGGAGCGAGTTCTACGCGCGAAAAACCTGATCGCTCCTACATTCAACGTAGTCGCAGACCTTTCGCGAGTAGAACTCGCTCCTACGTTCGGCATCATCCAGGGCCTATCGCGAGTAGAACTCGCTCCTACGTTCGGCATTATCGATGGCCTATCGCGAGTAGAACGCGCTCCTACGTTCAGCATTATCGAGGGCCTATCGCGAGTAGAACTCGCTCCTACATTGAAGATAACGAACTTCTTAAAGGCTATTCAGCAACTACCCCATCATTCAAGCCATCAATCTTGTCATGATAGTGAACATGCGTATGCTGTTGCGCCAAGCCAGGTTTGAAACCTTGCTCGCTAAGTTTTTGCCAGCTTTGCTCAAGTAAATAAACTTTCAGTGCACCTAGATCGGTAGCTGCGAGCCATACGCGTAGTTGCAGTTCAACATGGCTATCGGCCAATAAGGCCACAACTACTTCGGCAGGCGGTTCGGATAATATCTGTGCATGATTTTCAGCGATGTTGAGCAGTATTTTTCGGGCGGCTGCCATATCGTCGTTGTAGCTGATTTTTATTGACACATCCAAGCGGCGAATACCGCGCACTGTGAAATTAATAATCGGTGCAGCGGTAATCTGGCTATTGGGTAAAATAATTTGTCGATTGTCTTGTGTGTGTAAATGCGTTTGAAAAATACGAACACTATCGACAATGCCTTCAATACCCGCAACCTGGACATAATTGCCGCTATAAAAAGGTCGCAACACAATCAACATAACGCCAGAGGCAATATTGGACAGTGAGTCTTTCATTGCCAGGCCAATGGCCAGGCCGCCGGCACCTAATACTGCCAGTAAAGACGTTGTAGGTACGCCGGCAAAATCCAGTGCCGCAATACAAGCCACGATTATGCAAATGGCATACACTAGATTGCGTAAAAAACTCCGCAAAATAATTTCGACATCAAAGCGATGCAGCACTCGGTCCAATGCGCGCGCCACCCAGCTTGCTAACCAAATGCCGATCACGGCGATGGCAATGGCTATAAGGCCACGCACGAGCCATTCATGCTTCACTAGTTCCGCCAATACAGCCTCGAAAGCTTTCATGAAATCAAGATGCCTTTAACTTGGCAAGTCTTAACCAAGTATCGACTACCGTATCGGGATTCAGCGATACCGATTCAATACCTTGTTGCATTAACCAGTCGGCCAAGTCTGGATGGTCGCTCGGGCCTTGTCCGCAAATGCCGATATATTTGCCTTTGGCGCGTGCGGCACTAATGGCCATCGACAATAATTTTTTGACGGCGAGATTTCGTTCGTCAAATAAATGCGCAACGATGGCCGAGTCACGATCCAAACCTAAAGTTAATTGCGTTAGATCATTGGAGCCAATCGAAAAGCCGTCAAAAATCTCGAGAAATTCATCGGCCAGAAGGGCGTTCGATGGCAGTTCGCACATCATGATAATTTTTAATCCGTTCTCGCCGCGACGCAAGCCATTTTTCGCCAGCACTTCGATGACTTTTTCGCCTTCTTCGAGTGTGCGTACGAACGGAATCATCACCCAGGCATTACTCAGGCCCATGGTGTCGCGCACGCGTTTGAAAGCTTCGCATTCCATCGCAAAACATTCGGCAAAACTAGGATCTACGTAACGCGCTGCGCCACGGAAACCAATCATCGGGTTTTCTTCGTGTGGCTCGTAATTTTTTCCGCCGATCAAATTGGCATATTCGTTCGATTTAAAATCCGATAAACGTACGATGACCGGGTTCGGCGCGAACGCTGCGGTAATAGTGGCAATACCTTCGGCTAAACGATCAACATAGAACGAGCGCGGGCTGTTGTAACCGGCCATTTTTTCTTTAATACGAGCCTTCGTAGCAGCGTCTTGCTTATCAAATTCCAACAAGGCTTTTGGATGCACACCAATATGACTATTGATGATCATTTCCAAGCGCGCCAAGCCGACACCGGCATTAGGCAACATAGCGAAATCGAATGCGCGCTCCGGATTGGCGACATTCATCATGATTTTCATCGGGGCAGGTGGCATCTGCGCCAGATCAGTCGTGATGCGTTCAAACGCCAAGGCCTTGTCATAAATAAAACCGGTATCGCCTTGCGCGCAGGAAACCGTAATGACTTGACCGTCTTGAATGGAATCAAGCGCATTCGATGTTCCTACCACCGCCGGTACGCCGAGCTCACGCGCAATGATGGCCGCATGACAAGTTCTGCCGCCACGATTGGTCACGATGGCAGAGGCGCGTTTCATCACTGGTTCCCAATCAGGGTCGGTCATGTCGGCCACTAACACATCGCCAGGCTGCACGCGATTCATATCAGCAAGTGATCGTACGACGCGGGCAATGCCGGAACCAATCTTGTTGCCGATGGCGCGACCTTCGCAAATTACTTTGCCGCTTTCATTTAATAAATAGCGTTCAATTTGCGTGGCTTTGGCGCGTGACTTAACCGTTTCAGGACGCGCTTGCACGATATAGAGTTTGCCGGTGTTACCGTCTTTGGCCCATTCGATATCCATCGGACGGCCATAATGATTTTCGATAGTGAGCGATTGCCGTGATAGTTCTTCAACATCAACATCGCTAATCGAAAACCGTGTTTGTAATTCAATCGGCGTCGGTTCAGTGCGAACGCGTTCACCTGGCGCATCAGAATACACCATGCGAATTTGTTTTGAACCCAAATTACGGCGAAGAATTGCAGGTTTGCCTGCATTCAAACTCGGCTTATAGGCATAAAACTCGTCGGGGTTGACCGCGCCTTGTACAACCATTTCACCCAGGCCATAGCTTGAAGTGACAAAAACCGCATCGCGAAACCCCGATTCGGTGTCGAGTGTAAACAGAACACCCGAAGCACCAATATCGGAACGGATCATCAACTGCACGCCAGCTGATAAAAATACATCTTCATGTTTGAAGCCGTGATGCACACGATAGGCAATGGCGCGGTCGTTATACAAAGACGCAAAAACTTCTTTTACTTTGGCAACGACATCGTCTTCGCCGGTCACATTCAGAAAGGTTTCTTGCTGCCCAGCGAAGGACGCATCGGGTAAATCTTCTGCAGTCGCTGAGGAACGTACTGCAACCGAAATTTCTTTCGCGCCTGCTTCGCTGCACATCGTTTGGTAGGCGCCGCGAATGGCGGCATCAAGCGCAGGCTGTAGCGGGGCGTTCATGACCCAGCTACGAATTTCAGCGCCGGCTTTCACCAGCTCATTGACATTTTCGACATCTAATTGTGCCAGTCGCTCTTGCATGCGTTCAGTCAATTTATTGATGCTAATAAATTCACGATATGCATCGGCCGTGGTCGCAAAACCACCCGGTACCGAGACGCCTAACTGACTTAGATTTCCGATCATTTCGCCAAGCGAGGAATTTTTCCCGCCAACCTGGGCTAAATCGGATAAACGTAGTGCATGCAGCCAAAGGACATAAGCGCTCAAGTGAGACTCCAAAGAGGTGGGCAGCGAAGCGGCTATTATCCCGCGCCAAGCCACGCAAGCCAAATCTATTTCACTCAGGCAGAATAAGCCGACCACATCACTATGAGTTTTCGCTATGTCAAGACCGGTATTTTTCGTCTCCGACGGCACCGGCATTACCGCCGAAACCATTGGCCATAGCTTATTAACGCAGTTTTCCGGTGTGGAATTTCAAACGCGTCGAATTGCTTTTGTCGATAATGCCGATAAAGCGCGAGAGGCCGCAGATCAAATTCGCGCAGTTGGCCTTGATACGGGAAAGAAACCGATCGTGGTCAATACCGTGATCGATAGCCAATTAAGCGCGATTTTGGCCGAAAGCGATGCGTTTATGATGGATGTGTTCGCGCCTTTTATCGCACCATTAGAGCAAGAGCTCCAAACCCAGCGGCTACCGCGCGTGAATCAAGCGCATGGCATGGTGGATTTTGCCGCGTATGAAGCGCGCATCAATGCCACTAATTACGCCCTGACCCATGACGACGGTATTGACCTGGATTATGGCGAAGCTGATTTAATTTTAGTCGGCGTCTCGCGCTCTGGCAAAACGCCCACTTGCCTTTATTTGGCGCTGCACTATGGCGTAAAAGCCGCGAATTATCCGCTGACCGAAGAAGATTTGGAAAACGACGAAATGCCCAAGCGCTTGCAGGCACATAAACGTAAATTATTTGGCTTGACCATCGACCCGGTTCGTCTTCAGCAAATTCGTACCGAGCGCAAACCTAATTCTCGCTACGCTACGATTGAGCAATGCAAAAAAGAAGTGGCGATTGCCGAAGCCTTATTCAAAAACCAGCAGCTGCCGCATCTCAGTACGACGCATACTTCGATTGAAGAAATTGCCAGCAAAATATTGGCGCAGTTTGGTATTCAGAAGCATATGTATTAAACGTTGGGTGGATCCCACCGTTCTTTGGTGGTATCCACCAAACCAAACGAAGTCGCAATGTATGGTGGAATGGTGGAATCGCCAAGAGCTGGCGGTTCCACCCTACGAGGTGTCAACGCCGTTTTACATGCAATAAAATTACTTTGCATGTGGTGCAAA
Source organism: Arenimonas sp. (assembly GCA_043721835.1). Classification (GTDB taxonomy): domain Bacteria; phylum Pseudomonadota; class Gammaproteobacteria; order Xanthomonadales; family Xanthomonadaceae; genus Arenimonas. Next base: position 12,400 of record JAYSQD010000100.1, read on the forward strand.
ACCTTTAGATAAAAACTCTTTTCTCGGCACTATCCTAAGCTTTTCACTTCTATTCTCCGAGAACCGTTTTTTGATTTGAGTTTTTGATCAGCAGTGCTAGCATCTATGCATGTCACGCTTTATTCGCCCGATGGCTTTGCCCCGAATCAGCCGCCTTAGCTGGTTAATGGGCTTGTATGGCGAGAATTACGAGCGCGCAGAAATTTTATTCAATACCTCGGCATTAAAAGCGGGCCGCTATCAATCGCAAGGTCATGATGGCTTGGCCTTATTGCTTGATGTGATTGAAGTGCATGCTTACACCCTGGAGCTTAAACTTAGCTACAACATGCTCGACCCCGTGTCGGGGCAACCAGATCCATCGGCTTTTATTCGTGTTTATCAAGATACCAAGCAATGTGAAGTGACGCATTGTTATGTTGGGCGTCAATGGCAAGATGTATTAGGTTTGCGACCTTCGACCAAAGTCTTGGTTGGCCATCGCTTGCGCATGAATAGTTTTCTTAATAAGTGGCTCGACTATCTGGATATCCAGGGCCATGCGCCACATACCTTATTACCAGCGACAGAAAATTTAATGATGACAAATACTTGACGCGGTGCGGAGCGATCATTACAATTCCGCTTCTCCATTTATGGGGCTATAGCTCAGCTGGTAGAGCACTTGCATGGCATGCAAGGGGTCAACGGTTCGATTCCGTTTAGCTCCACCAGTG
>JAYSQD010000101.1:0-1202 GCA_043721835.1 Arenimonas sp.
TTCATGGGCGGCGCGTGCGCCACTGTGCTCAATTTTTTTAAAAAACCTTGTATGGATTTCGGGAAACCGGATTGATCGACTAAATATAAAATATCGCAATGAAAAAACTGGACCAACTGAATTTTGATAATACTTTTTCTCGGCTGCCAGACATTTTTCATAGCCGTCTGAATCCTACGCCTTTACCCCATTCCTATTTGGTTAGTTTTAATGCGAGTGCCGCCGAATTAATTAATCTGGATGTAACAGAAGTTGAGCGCGCGGATTTCACCGAATATTTTATTGGCAATCGTTTGCTGCCCGGCAGCGAGCCGTTATCGATGCTCTATGCCGGGCACCAGTTTGGTTACTTCGTGCCGCAACTGGGAGATGGACGCGCAATTTTGCTTGGTGAAATACAAAACAGCGCTGGTGAGTATTGGGATATTCAATTGAAAGGGGCAGGTATCACACCGTTTTCGCGCAATGGCGATGGGCGTGCCGTGCTGCGATCCAGCATTCGTGAATACTTGTGTTCAGAAGCGATGCATGGCTTGGGCATTCCTACTTCTCGCGCTTTATGCATTGTGGGCAGCGATGCAGAGGTATACCGCGAGACTATCGAAAGCGCCGCCGTGGTGACTCGATTATCACCGTCGCATGTGCGGTTCGGCTCGTTTGAGGTGTTCGCCTACAGGAATCAGCACGAACCGATCGCCTTGCTCGCTGATTATGTTATCGCCAAGCATTTTCCTGATATCAGCGATGCGCCGGACAAGTACTTGCGGTTTTTGAATGAGGTAATTACGCGCACCGCAAATCTGATGGCTAAATGGCAGGCTGTCGGTTTCGCGCATGGCGTGATGAATACGGACAACATGTCGATCCTCGGATTGACTTTCGATTATGGTCCGTTCGGTTTCATGGAAAACTACGATCCGGGTTTTATTTGCAATCACTCCGACCATGGCGGGCGCTACGCCTTTGATCAGCAGCCGCAAATCGGCCTGTGGAATCTGTCTTGTCTGGCGCAGGCTTTAACGCCTATTATCGCGGTGGAGGAAGCGCAAGAGGCCCTGGAGAATTACGAACCGACATTCTTCGAACACTATACTGAATTGATGGGCAAGAAGCTGGGACTAACCAACGTCAGCAAAGAAGATATTTCTCTTATCACGCCACTGCTGGAAATGATGCGCGCAAGCCAGTTGGATTACACCAAT
>JAYSQD010000102.1:0-1061 GCA_043721835.1 Arenimonas sp.
GCTCAACCGGACACTTTGCGGCAGTCCGCGTTTGGCTTTCATTTCATTTTCAGCCAAACACGGCCCGCCGCAAAGTGCCGGTTAGCTTCAACGTTAGGCCTCTTCAGGGTCACCGACAACTTTAATAGTCTTCTGGTGGTCCAGCTTTGATGAAACAAATATTGCTAACGCGAATATTAGCCATATTGCCGAGAATATGTAATCCTGCGGCCTTTGGCCTTGCATAAACACATTGCTGCACACAACGCACCCCCACACCGAAACAGTTTCATTCGTGGTCATCATTGATCCTTTGCTTTGCTCACTAGAGGCCTAACCATCGCTCAACCTGACACTTTGCGGCGGTCCCATTTTGGTTTCCATTTCATTCCACACCAAAATAGGCCCACCGCAAAGTGCAGGTTAGCTCAAACGTTAGGCCGCACAGTCTCACATTTCCTCCCGTCCAAATATTTCAAACCCCGAGAGACAACCGAAATGCCAACCTTTAAAGCAGAAATATATTCACCGCGATGGGGTCACAACGACACATATTCGTTTATCTTCGACAAGGAAACATTGACAGTTTCGTTTGCTCCACGCGTTGCAACTTGCACCTGGCACGAGAACCAAGATCCGACATGGGCAGGCGAACCGCTCGACGATATGCTCAACAATGATTCAATTTATCCGCCTGCAGTCTTCACGAGTCTCATTGAGCACCTTTGGAAATCTTGGCGTAACGGGGATATTCGCGAAGAAGAAGTCAACACGGAACTTCAGTTAATAGTCACTTGGCTGAACGAAATGACAGCCAAAAAGCCACGATCCGATTTCTGGCGTAAATATTTTTAACCGCCGTTATATTTCGTCGGTCCGAGTTCCAAGCAGTGCGGCCTAACCATTCGCTCAACCGGACAGTTTGCGGCGGGCCAGGTTTGGGCTTCATTTCATTCTTGCCCAAACCCGCCCCACCGCAAACTGCCGGTTAGCTCAAACGTTAGGCCTCACCATCACCGCCAGTTGTCGGCCCAGTCCGACCCCAAAACCAAGGGAAAACGATAGCTTCAAGTTAGGGGTGT
>JAYSQD010000103.1:0-2764 GCA_043721835.1 Arenimonas sp.
CACTGGTCTTGGCGAAAAGATGAGCCTGACGCGCCGCTTTCTGGCGCGCAAGGAAGCGGAGTTCGAGCAACTGCGAGACGCCATTGCGGCGCTGAAGGCCGAAGTGGCCGAAGTAGCTGAAGCAGCCGAAGCAGCCGAAGTAGCTGAAGCTGCCGAAGCAGCCGAAGCAGCCGAAGCAGCCGAAGCAGCCGCTGCGCCTTGGCTAAGATGTACGCCTACTGGATCACGGTGAACTACCGCGAGGCCTACGGCCTGTATGCCTGCAACGGCATCTTGTTCAACCACGAAATCCCGCTGCGCGTCGAGACCTTCGTGACGCGCAAGATTACCCGCGCGATCGCACGCATCGCGCTTGGTCTGCAAGACTGCCTGTACCTGGGCAACATGAGTGCGCTGCGCGATTGGGGGCATGCGAAAGACTATGTCGAGATGCAGTGGCTGATGCTGCAGCAATACAAGCCCGAAGACTTCGTGATCGCCACGGGCGTGCAGTACAGCGTGCGGCAGCTCGTGGAATTCGCGGCCCGGGAATTGGGCATAACGCTCGCGTTCAGCGGCGAAGGTGAAGCCGAAGCCGGCACCGTGGTTAGCGTTCAAGGTGACCAGGCCCGCTGCAAGGTCGGTGACGTCATAGTCAAAGTCGACCCGCGCTACTTTCGGCCGACCGAAGTCGAGACCTTGCTGGGCGACCCGACCAAGGCCAAGCAGAAGTTGGGATGGATACCGAAGATCACGCTGCCCGAACTCGTCAAGGAAATGGTCGAGGCCGACTACAGCGCCGCGCGGCGTGACAGCATGATCAAGTCGGCCGGATTTCAAACCTTTGAGTACAACGAGTTAGCGGGGGAACATCCCCATGCTATTCTTCCCAACAGAAATATCCACCCCCAGCAATTGCGATCAGGTACGCATATATTTACTTCGAGCCTGAAGGTCTGAAAAATATCAAAATAAAAAGCAGTCCACTTTTTTCATGACTCCTGTGTCATCCTCTTTCAAGCAGGACATGCGTTGATCAAACACTTCCGAAATTCAATCTGGTCCGTTGCTGAGGGTGCCGGTTACCCTCTTCTCTTGTTAGCGGCCACACCAATATTTTTGCGAAATCTCGGCCCTGCCGATTTCGGGCTGTGGTCATTGCTCACAACTATTACGTCAGTGGGAATGATCGTCGGTGTTGGCACGAGCGCAGCCATCATTAAACTCGTTGCTGAAGTAGGACAGGATGGCGAACTGGATGTAACCCCCATTATTCAAGGCTCGATGGCTATTGCAGTAATCGCTGGCGGCCTGCTGGCTGTGGTAACCACTGTCGGAATTAGTATCGCATCGACTTTGCTACTGTCGAAAATGGGATCACCAATTTTAGTTATTGCCACTGGTACGACAGCGGCTATATTATTGTGGATAGAACAATTTGACACGGTTTTTAGCTCCCTTCTGAAAGGGGCGGAGCGCTTTGGTTTGGCGGCTCGCCTCGAGATCGCTCTCAAGACTTTACAAATCCTGTCAAGCATTGTTGTAGTCATTGCATTCAAGGATATTTTTGCGCTTTATATCATGTTAGTTGTAGCTGCAATACTACGACTTGCAACAAAAGTAAGAGTAGTTAGACATAATTGGCCAACCCTCGTAATTCGACCGTCAATAGAATCATCATATTTTGTCCTAGTCTATTCAAAATGGGGCTGGCTCCAAGGCGGCGGCTCACTATTCTTCTCCGTAGCGGATCGGTTAATAGTAGGCGCAACACTCGGTTCGGTTAGCCTAGGATATTATTCAATCGCGACACAGCTTGCTGCGCAGCTTCACGGTCTTATAGCAAACGCTTTTAGTATTATTGCACCAAGAATTAGCCAACAAACAGCTGCAGGTCGCTTGGCCGCCAGATTTAGAGTTGATATAGTGAATCTGATTTCACTGAACTTTGCTCTTGCAGTGATTGGAGCAATATTATTTTTAACGTTTGGTCATTGGATATTGTTGAAGTGGGTCGGCGAAAACGTTTCGACAAGCGTGGCGGACTTCTTCCCCCAACTCGTCCTTGCTTACTTTTTATTGTCAATTAGTATTGTTCCCTACTACTTCCTGAACGGCCTTGGAAGAATGAAATTCGTCGCATTGACTTGCATTTCGGGCGGCTCCATCGCATTGATTTCCGCCCTGATCTTAATCCCGAGTCATGGAATGAGTGGCGCGGCAATTTCCCGGTGCATGTATTCCATTATATCATTTATCCTATTCTTTCCCTTGATTTCAAAATGGCGTTCAAGATCTTGAATCCTCCAAAGGTCGTAGACCCTTACCAACGAAGCCATCCACGCCAATTTGAAGGATAAAAGACTTCGCCCTACTGGAAAACTTTCAAATCTTCAACAATAATGCACAGGCTTGAGTCGTTGCAATATATTTATTATTTAGACTTCAACTGCCGATGCAAAATATGAAAGCGCACCTTTTCATATGAAATATACCTACAAAGTCTCAGAGCGACCACCATATTTTACTAAAGCCATCCAATCAAAATACGTAACGCTCCAAGAAGCATCATGTCAAACTTAAATCTCAAAGTCTGGATCAAGCGCAGCCTTAAAATTGCGCTGCGTAAAGCTGGCATCGAGGCGCACGGGTATATTCCTGGTTCTTCACGCGACGCACAACTCTGCGCCGCGATGGCCCATTTTAGGATTGACCATGTACTAGACATCGGAGCTAACAAGGGCCAATTTGGAAATGAGTTGTTTGACAGTGGCTATCGTGGTCG
>JAYSQD010000104.1:0-21697 GCA_043721835.1 Arenimonas sp.
CGCAGCAAGCAGGCGCCCCTACGAAATTGTTCGATCAACGAGTATTGCCAAAAAAAGCCCGGCATGACCGGGCTCTTTCTTCAAAACACTTTACGTTACAAACCACACATGCAATGCACAATACCTTGATAAGGCGTGTGGCCATTTTTATCCAGCCAGCTCATTTCTTTTTGCAGGCGCTCGGTAGTTTCGCGGCCCAGTACGTTATTCATCGGGCTCATATTGCGAAGAATGGCGTTACCGGCAGCATTGCCACCCAAGCTGGCAACGAATTGCTCGAACGGAGAAGCGGGGCGTTCGACATAATTCAAACGGTAATCGTCTTTGCCCAGCTTGGCTAATTTTACTGCTTCGGCAATCGCCATTTGAAAGCCGCCGAGTTCATCGACCAAGCCGCGTTCCTTGGCTTGCGCGCCACTCCAGACGCGACCACGGGCAACCGTGTCAATGGTTTCAGATTTGCTGCCGCGAGCAGTAGCCACCTTGCCAATAAATTGTTGATAACCACGATTAATAATGGACTGGATTAACTCGCCGGTTTCGGGTTTCAAGGGCAGGGTGGGATCAAATTGACCGGCCAGTGGCGTGGTGCCATTGCCGTCGGCATGCACGCCGATTTTTTCCAGTGCGCGCGGGGCGGTCATCCATAAACCGAAAATACCAATGGAACCTGTGATGGTGGATTCATCGGCAATAATTTTATCGGCGTTCATTGAAATCCAGTAACCACCGGATGCCGCTACATTGCCCATCGAAACCACAACAGGAATACCGGCTTTTTTGGTTAATTCAATTTCGCGACGAATTTGCTCGGAAGGAAACACACTGCCGCCGGGCGAATCAACACGCAAGACTAAAGCTTTGGTATTTTCATTTTCACGCGCCTGACGAATCAGGGCTGACGTTGTTTCGCCACCCACCGTGCCGGGATTGGCTTTGCCGTCTACAATTTCACCCTGCGCCACCACGACAGCCACTTGTGATTTGTCGTCAAACGGTGAGGCGGGCAGATTTAATGGCTTCAGGTATTGGGCAAACTCTACCTGACGGAAGCTATGCAAATCTTCGTCGACCGCACCGAGTTCACTCAACATGGTTTCCATTTCGTGCGATGTTTTTAAGCCATCGACCAATTTTTGTTGCATCGCCAATTTACCCAAATCGCCCGAGATGGCTTTTACTTCCGCCGACATATTATTGATCGAAGTGTTAAGTTGATCGGCCGGAATCTTGCGTGCTTTGGCAATATCGCTCACATAGCGTTGCCACAAATCATTCATCCAGAATAAATCAGCTTCATGCGATTCCGCCGAGGCGGCATCAAGAATATAAGGTTCCATCGCCGATTTATATTCGCCGACGCGGAACAAATGCACATCAACCCCGAGTTTTTCTTGCAGGGCCTCGCGGAAATACAAACGGTAACGGCCCAGGCCTTCGAGTAAAACGCCGCCCTCGGGATCAATAAAAATCTTGTCGGCTTGCGCCGCCAGATAATATTGCTTTTGATCCATATTCACGCCATAGGCAATGATTTGTTTGCCGCTGGTTTTGAAATCACGCAAGGCCGCTGCAACGTCGCGTAATGCCGCAAAACCGCTGACGTTTAAGCCGTCGGTTTTCAGTAAAATACGATCTATGCTTTTATCGGTTTTAGCCGCATCGAGTACTTTAATCAGGTCACGTAACTGAATTTCGGTTTGTCCATCACCGGTGGCTTCTGCAAACGCACGCGATATGGGGTCGCTCGAAAATTGCTCCACCAAGGTACCTTTAAGATCCAATACTAATGCTGTTTTTTCTTGTATCGGTTTGATGCCGGTCTTGGAACCTGCAGTGGCAATAATGCCAACAATCAAACCAAAAAACAGAAAGACAATAAGGGCAAGAAATGCCAAATGATTGGTTACCCGAATTAAGGTCCAAATACCGTAAAAGAAACTGGCGAACACGCCACGTTTCACTTCTCTAACTTCGCTCATGTAATAACTCCGTAATGATGCTGCCAGCATACTGGTCTGACGCCATTTTACATGCGTCAAAGGTCACTAGTTCCGAAAATCGCTAGCCTGATAATGATGACTCAGGCGCCAGAAGCGCCATGTGAGCAAGATCGAGGCCACCAAGAGGCCAAAAATGAGGCCCAACCACAGGCCTGGCGCGCCTGCACCCTGGACAATACCCAAGTAATAGCCCAGCGGCATGCCCACTGCCCAGTAAGCGGTCACGGTAATGACCATGGGCCATTGGGTGTCTTTCAGGCCGCGCAGCGCACCATTGGACATGGCTTGCAGTCCGTCTGGGTACTGGAATATGGCGGCATACAACATCAATGTAGAAGCGAGCGAGATCACCGCCGCATCGTTAGTGACCAGGCCAGCGAGCCAGCTGCCGGCAAATATAAGTAGTCCGGCAGACAAAGTTTGCGAAATCAGGGCAATTGCATAACCGGCATTGGCCGCTCGGCGAATGGCAAAATAATCTTTGGCTCCCACCGCATGGCCAACACGTACAGTGGTAGCCATCGCCACGCCAAGCGGAATCATGAAGCTCAGGCTGGCAATCAATATCGCCGTTTGATGGGCGGCCAATGGCACCACGCCCAATTGCCCGACCAACATGGCGGTAGCTATAAACAAACCGCCTTCCATAAAAATGGCGAAACCCATCGGCAGACCAATTCGCAATAATTCTGCGATGGGCGGCCACTGTGGCGGATCGAAGCGATCAAACAAACCCAGGTCGGCGTAGTGTGGTTCTTTGGTCAGATAGATAAAAAAGCCAAGGCTTTGCAGCCATAACACTATCGCTACTGCTGCGCCCAAACCCGCGGCACCGAAGTCCATGGTGTACATCAACTCGTAACCCAATGGCGCCAATAACACCAAGCCAAGCAATCCGAAGATCAAGGTTGGCTTGGTCCAGGCAATGCCTTCGCTGATGTTGCGAAAACAAAAATACAGAGCAAGCGCGGGCGCGCCCCATGAAATGGCATTGATAAAATTTCGTGCTTCGGGAATTACTTCCGGCGTGATGTGCATGGCATTAAAACCAAACGGAATGGCGCGCACAATAAAAAACAACACCGTTCCGAGCATTAGCGCCAACCAAATCGCCTGGCGAAATAATGCGCCAATTTCGCCACGCCGTTGCGCGCCGTTGAGTTGTGCGACCGAAGGCGACACCGCCATCAACACACCAATACACACCAGAATAACCACCGACCATGCCGCGCCGCCCACCGCCACTGCGGCCAAAGTGGTGGGATTGTAATGGCCGGCCAAAACGGTATCGATAATGTTCATCGCCATTGACGACAACTGCCCGACCACTATCGGCAGCGCAAGCACAAAAGTGACACGCATCTCGCGCCAAAGCCGGGCGAAAAAAGATTCTTGCTGCGACATGGAACATCAAACTTTGTTTGTAATTCGCTATATTAACGTCAAAGATACGAGATAACGTGATGAACACACCGATAGATCCGCCAGAAAATGAACCGAAAATGCCGGAATCGAAGCCAATAATTACGGTCGAGGGCAAACCAGCAACGCCAACTGATTTACAAAGCGAAGCGGAGTTCGTGCTTGAATCCAAGCCCGCCAATAAACTAGATGACACACAAAAATCCGGCAGCGTTTTTACCAAGGGCCTGCGTGTTTGTGGCAATTGCGGTACCGAGCTATTGGGTGAAACCTGTTACCAATGCGGGCAGCCGACCAAGGGTTTGGTGCGACAATTTTCCAGCATTATGGGCGACTTTCTCGATACCGTTTTGAATATTGATACACGGCTTTTTCGAACCCTTGGCCCGCTGATTGTCAAGCCGGGTTTTTTAACGCAGGAATATTTTTCCGGACGCCGTATTCGTTATGTCAGCCCGGTTCGCCTGTTTTTCTTTTTAGCAGTGCTCACTTTTTTGCTCGCGCAATTTTCATTGCCCGACAACATTGGCTCTGACAATAAAGGCGATGGCATTATTCACGTGAATACCGGAGACGGTGGCGGTATTAGCAAGGCCAAAACGATTGAAGAAGTTGAAAAAACACGTAGCGAAGCCATTGCTGAATTGAATCAGGCGAAAATAGAAACCAAAGCCGTGCCAATGGCGGCAGCAGGACTTGAAAAAGCCAAAAGCGAAATTAATCGCCAGGCTGAAAAAAGAATTGCCGAATTAAAAAATGCTTCAAATCTTGCCAAAACCCCGGGCTTGGCAAAGCCTGCCACCGAAGCAGCGGATTCCGATAACGAAGGCGGAAACATTTCATTCAATGGTGAAATATGGAACGCCAAGAAAAATCCGATCAAAATCGAATGGCTACCCAGCTTGGTTAACAACTGGTTTAATTCATTGGCACAGCGCGCCAATAACAATGGCAAAAAAATCAGTAAAGACCCCAAGGTTATTATTGATGCGGTATTAAGCTCCTTGCCGATGACGCTATTCATCATGCTGCCTATCTTCGCATTGCTGCTCAAGCTCATGTTTATTTTCAAGCGACGTTTGTACATGGAACATTTGATTGTGGCCCTGCATAGTCATGCATTTTTAATGCTTTCCATTTTGCTGCTTATTTTATTCAATGACCTGATGACGTGGTTTTCCGCAACTGCGTGGATAACGACCCCGTTCGCAATTTTGACGGCATTGCTATGGATATGGATGCCGATTTATTTATTCTTGATGCAAAAAAGAGTTTATCAGCAGGGCTGGATTCTGACCTTTATCAAATATACGATTATTGGTAATTTGCACTTTATTTTATTGACGATGGCAATTATCTGCACCTTGGCTATCAAAATGATTTGGTTGTAATGCGATGGCTATCATTTACGAAGTCAATATTTTTATGCAGCGCAATATTGAAAACGATTATCGCGAATGGCTGGTCAAACATATTGCGGAAATACTGGCATTGCCGGGTTTTATCGATGCCCAGTGTTTCGATGTGCAAGAAGACGACAAGGCCAACGATGTCGCAATCAGTGTGCATTACCAGCTCGAATCACAAGCAGCACTTGATAATTATTTCGCGCAACACGCCCCACGCCTGCGAGCCGAGGGTGTTGCCAGGTTTGGCGATCAATTCCGGGCCACGCGACGAGTGTTAGTAACAAAGTAGGGTGGGGTCGAAAAATGCTCCTGCATTTGACCAGACATTCGTCTGTTAAAAGCCGACACTCCCGCCGTCCATGGCGGTCGCACGCCCACTAGGCCCTCATAGATGAAGATACGTAACAAGTTTTTTCTTGACCTGCATCACGTTTTTGCCGAACATCGGGCTTCAAGCCTCTCGCAATGACAGGTTTGCCAAATGGGGATGCTGTCTTGGTAATAGCAAGCTGCAACGAAGATGAAGCGATTAATATCCCCCGCGCGCCACGTGGCGCGCACGCATGACCCGCTTGCATTCATCCGCTTTTGTAGGAGGGCCTTCTAGGCCCGATAGATCTGTCCAATTTCCGATCGGGTTTAGAAGGCCCTGCTACGATAATCTCCACGAGATTTTTAAATAATGAATTTCATCATTGAACTCAAACGCCGTAATGCTATCCGTATACCCGGCTTGTGTTCTTCTGCTTTTGTAGGAGGGCCTTCTAGGCCCGAAAAATCTGCCCAGTTCTCGGTCGGGCCTAGAAGGCCCTGCTACGGTAATCTCCACGAGATTTTTGAATAATGAATTTCATTAGCGAACTTAAACGCCGCAACGTTATCCGCATGGCCGGGCTGTATTTGGTGGGCGCTTGGTTGATTACACAAGTCGCCGCTACTTTATTGCCTGTGTTCGAAGCGCCCGGTTGGCTGATGAAAACGATTGTTGGAATTTTAGCGTTTGGCTTTATGCCCGCCATGGTTTTTGCGTGGATATTTGAATTAACACCCGATGGTTTAAAGCGTGATTCGGAAATATCCGAAGCGCAATCCATCGCGCCGCAAACCGCACGCAAAATGGAGCGCAGCATTTTGGTGTTGTTCGCGATTGCTCTCGCATTTTTTGGCTTCGATAAATTTTATCTGGCGCCGAAACGCGAAGCGGCTGCCATCAGCGCGGCCAGCGTAAAAGTAAAAGCACAAACGCTGGCGGAAATAAAAACCAGCGTCAGCGAAAAATCCATCGCCGTGTTGCCCTTCGTCAATATGAGTGCCGACAAGGACAATGAATATTTCTCCGACGGCATATCCGAAGAAATCCTCAATGCCCTGACCAAGATCGACGACCTGAAAGTGGCGGGTCGTACCTCGTCGTTTTTCTTCAAGGGCAAGAATGAAAATCTGACCAAGATCGGCGAAACACTCGGTGTGGCGCACGTGCTGGAAGGTTCGGTGCGCAAGCAAGGAGAAAAAGTCCGTATCACCGCACAGTTGATTCGCACCCGGGACGGTTTTCATCTCTGGTCGGAAACCTACAACGGCGATTTGAAGGATGTCTTTGCCTTGCAGGAAAACATTGCTCAGGCCATCACCGGCAAGCTGCAGATAATTTTACAGGGCAATCAAAAAACCGCGCTGGTGAAAACCGGCACCACCAATACCGAAGCTTATGCGTTGTATCTGCAAGCCACCGCGATATTCAACCGTCGCGAAGGTGCGCGTTTTGCCGACGCCATCGACATGCTCAATAAAGCCATTGCACTCGATCCCGGCTATGCCCGCGCCCATTCGCGTTTGGCGGCGCTGCATACCGTCAATTCAAATTACGCCAGCGGATCGGCATTCTCGAAAGCTTTGCCCTTGATTGAATTTCATGCGCGCCGTGCCAGCGAACTGGACCCATCTCTGGCTGAACCTTTTGCTGCACTGGGCAATGCCCTGGGCCAACGACGCAGGTTTCTGGAGTCAGATGAAGCGTTCTCACGAGCGCTAAAGCTCGACCCGAACGATGTCGCCGCGAATTTCTGGCTGGCTACGCAGTTAATCGATACCGGCTATATGCGTGAAGGTACGGCGGCGCTGGACCGAACCTTGGCACTGGACCCGTTGCTGCCCAATGCCTTGCTCTGGCGAGCACGCATGTATGTATTCGACGGTGATCTTGAAAATGCCGAACGCTTGCTAAAAAGTGCTGCCGAAGGTGGCCATGTGTTTGTCGGGATTGGCCAGACCAAGCTGGATATGGCGCGTGGCGACAAAGCGGCCGCCATCGACTCGCTGACCAAGGGGCTTGCGGGATATTTCACCAGCAACTTTCCTCCCGAATCTGCGGCGCTATTCGCGAGGTCCTGCTATGGCGATGCAGAAGCCAAGAAGACAATGATGGCTTTGGTTAATGACTATTTGGCAAAAAACCCCGAATACGTCGCCGGCATAGTGCCTTATGTATTGATGCGATCAGGCGAAGTTGGCATGGGCCTCAAGATTGCACAAGACAAGCCCACCGCCAATGATTCGATGGTGCTTTCCGAAATGTTCCGCCGGAATTCCGAAGTTAGTGGCGCACCCGAATTTCCCGAATTCGCCCGCCGCAGCGGCCTGGCAGCGTTATGGGATGTCAAAGGCCCGCCGGATCATTGCCGCAAAAACGATAAGGGCGATTACGTCTGTGAATAATTTGAACGTGATCCGTGTTGTTGCTTTTGTAGGAGGGCCTTCTAGGCCCGAAAAATCTGTCCAATTCTCGGTCGGGCCTAGAAGGCCCTCCTACGACAATCTCAACGAGATTTTTAAATAATGAATTTCATCGCCGAACTCAAACGCCGCAACGTGATCCGCATGGCCGGCTTGTATCTGGTCGGTGCTTGGTTGATTACGCAAGTCGCTGCGACAGTATTGCCCTTGTTTGGATCGCCGGACTGGATTGCCCGCAGCATTGTGGTTTTATTGATGATCGGTTTTATCCCGGCGCTGGTGATTGCCTGGGTATTCGAACTTACGCCGGACGGTTTGAAACGCGATGCCGAAGTAACACCGGAGCAATCCATCGCGCCGCAAACCGCTCGCAAGATGGAACGCAGCATTTTGGTTCTCTTCGCGATTGCCCTGGCGTTTTTTGGCTTCGATAAATTTTATCTGGCACCAAAACGCGAGGCGAATCTCGTTTCCATTGCCACGCAAACTATCAATAAAAAAGTGGCGCTGAAGGAAAAATCGGAAAACGAAAAATCCATTGCGGTATTAGCATTTGCCAACAGCAGTGCCGACAAGGACAACGAATATTTTTCCGATGGCGTGGCCGAAGAAATCCTGAATTCGCTGGCGAAAGTAAAAGACCTGAAAGTGGCGGGTCGGACTTCGTCATTTTTCTTCAAGGGCAAGAATGAAAGCCTGGGCACGATTGGCAAAACACTGGGTGTGGCGCATGTGCTGGAAGGCTCGGTGCGCAAGCAGGGCAATCAGCTGCGGATAACCGCGCAACTCATACGAGTCAGCGATGGTTTTCAGCTCTGGTCGGAAACTTTCGATGGCACCGATTCCGATATTTTCGCACTACAGGAAAACATCGCACGCTTGGTCACCAGCCAGCTGAAGGTGGCGTTGAATGCAGGCCAGCAGGATCGACTGGTTGATGTCGGCACCGCCAATCCCGAAGCCTACCAGTTGTACCTGCAGGCGACGTCGATCTTCAACCGGCGCGACCGCACCCGCTTCCTAAATGCCATCGCCGCCTTGCAGAGTGCAGTACGGCTCGACCCGCGTTATGTCCGCGCCTATGCGCGGCTGGCGTCCCTGTACGTGGTGCTGCCGTCCTATACCGATGCCGATCCGCAGCAGGCGCATGCGCAGGTCATGCGTTATGCCTCGGCCGCACTGGCGCTGGACGCTGATTCGGCGGAAGCCTGGGCCGCGCGCGGTGCTTCGCTGAGCAAGTTTCGCGACACGCAAGTAGAAAGCCGCAACGCCTTCAAACAAGCCATGCGTCTCAACCCGAACGATCCCAACGCGAGTTTCTGGAACGGGCTGAACCTATTGACCATCGGTTATCGCCGCCAAGGTACGGCGCAGATTGAGCATGCTCTGGCGTTGGACCCGATGCTGCCGAATGCCTTGCGTTGGCGTGGCATGCTGTACCTGCAAGACGGCGACATCGCCCGCGCCGAGCCGCTGTTGCAGCGCGCCTACGACCTAGGGCTGGCGAACACCGCGAACGCATTGTCGGAAATCGCGATGCAGCATGGCGACGCGGCGGCTTCCGAAAGTCTGTGGGTGACCGGTAGTATGGGGCTGGATTTCAACATGACCCGCGACGAGTTGGTCGTCGTGCATCGCGGCATCTTCGGCGATGCCGCCGCCAAGCAGGCTGCCGTGCAAGCGTTGCAAGGCGTGCTTGCAAGGATGGGGCCGAAGCGGGCAATGCCCACGCTGCCCTTGTATCTGTTCCGGCTCGACGCACCGGCACTGGGGCTGACCGTGCTGCGCGAGCGCCAGGCGGGCGAGGGCATCGACGCGATGAACTGGATCTGGACGCGCCAGGGCGCGCCGATCCGCGCGCTGCCCGAATTCGACGCCTTCCTGCACGACTTCCATCTGCCAGAACTCTGGGACAAGTACGGCCCACCGGATCAGTGTCGTAAAAACAATAAAGGCGATTACGTCTGTGAATAATTTAAACCGTGTCAGTAGTGTTGCTTTTGTAGGAGGGCCTTCTAGGCCCGAAACATCTGTCCAATTTTTGGTCGGGCCTAGAAGGCCCTCCTACACGGGAATATTTTTATGATCCTGCGTCGTTTATCGCAATCACTGAAAGAACAAAACTGGACCGCGATCGTCATTGAATTCATCTTGCTGGTGGCCGGCGTTTTTCTCGGCATCCAAGTGGCGAACTGGAATGCCGAGCGCGTCGATGCGTCCAGGGCGCAGGCTTATCTCGAGCGGATTAATGCCGACCTCGGTGCCGATCTTGCGAACTATCATGACCGGCTGCGTTTCTGGGATGGTGTCTCGGTCTATGGCGCGAAAGGCCTGGCGTATGCCGAAACCGGTGACGCGAACGGTGCGCCGCAATGGGATTTGTTGTTGGCTTATTTTCAATCCAGCCAAGTGGCGGAATTCTATACCACCGATTCCACCTTCGAGGAAT
Organism: Arenimonas sp.; assembly: GCA_043721835.1. Classification (GTDB taxonomy): domain Bacteria; phylum Pseudomonadota; class Gammaproteobacteria; order Xanthomonadales; family Xanthomonadaceae; genus Arenimonas. The sequence continues at coordinate 10,017 of JAYSQD010000104.1, forward strand.
TGAAAAGCGCCGGCGAACTGGGACTGATCAAGGACACACGTTTCCGCGATTCGCTCGCGCAATACTATTCCTTGGGTTTCAATCCCTTGCTGACCGAACGGCCACCCTACCGCCAACACGTGCGCGGCGTGATTCCTCTCGAGATTCAAACCTATATCTGGTCCGATTGCTATTCAACCGACTCAAAGGGCGGCCAGAAAATGCTGCCCTGCAAAGCACCTTTTGATGAAAAACAAATCGCTGTCATTGTTGATGCCATCCGGAATGACAAAACACTCATGACGGAACTGCGTTATTGGATGTCGTCGATGCACGTTGCCGCATTGTTCGCGAAAGGGCGGATGGAAGGAGCGACGGCACTGCGCGCGTCGATTGATGCCAAGCACGGCGGAACACCGAAGGAGGCACGCCCATGATCCTGCGCCGCGTTATTCAACATGTGAAAAATCAGGAATGGACGGCCGTCTGCATTGATCTGCTCATCGTGATACTCGGCGTGTTTATCGGCACGCAGGTGTCCAATTGGAATACCGAATGGGAAACCGGCAAGAAAGCCGTGGTTTTTTCCGAACGCCTGAAGGGTGATATGCGTCTAGAAGCCTGGGGCTACGAGAGCCTGATCGAATATTACAAGGATGTCGTGTTGAATGCGGACAGGACTCTGGCCGCGATGGAGGGCGAGCTGCAACTAAGCGATGAACAATTCGTGATCAACGCTTATCGCGCCACGCAATACAAATATAACGACCGCAATCGCGCCACTTATGACGAAATGGTATCGACCGGCAACATCGGCCTGATTGAAGATCAGAAGCTGCGGGAAACGGCAATTATCGTATTCACCTCGCCCTTGTTCGACGAGATCAGCGCCGATGGCCAAAAATCCGAGTATCGGGAAATTTTTCGCCGGGCGGTGTCGAAAGACGTGCAGCGCGAATTGCAAAAGAAATGCGGCGACCTCTATGTGGATCCGCTCGATTACAAAGCTATAGTTAAATCGCTGGATTACCCCTGCAAGATCGATCTGCCGGAAGAAAAAATAAGCGCCGCCGCCAAAGCCCTGCGTGCTAACGAAAATTTCGTGCCTTCCTTGCAATTGCGCTACGCCGACATTGAAACCGCGCTCGCCAATTTGCAGGATTACAACCCGGTGATTTTTAATAATCTGCAGGAAATCGCCGGGAGGAAAAAATGATTTTGCGTCGTTTGTCGCAATCGCTGAAAGAACAAAACTGGATGGCCATCGGCATTGAATTCGTGTTGCTGGTGGTCGGCGTTTTTCTCGGCATCCAGGTCGCGAACTGGAATGAGGAACGTCGCGACCATAATCGCGAACATGCCTACCTGGCACGGATTGCCACGGAGCTCGACGAGAGCATCGTGTCAATCGAGCGAAGCAACGCGCTGACGCAGAAACGCATGGACATGAACCAGTTGCTGATCGACTCGGTCGCCAAGCCAGAGCTGGTAAGCGCCGGCCCCGGCCGCTTCGTTTACGCGGTGACTCGCGGTGGTTATACCTTCGCGCCGAACGTACGCGGCTACACCTTCGAGGAAATCAAGTCGAGCGGCAATTTGGGCATCTTCCGTGACCCGCAACTGTCGCTGGATCTGATGGCCTTCTATTCGGAGGTGCAGCAAAAAGCCCAGTGGAACCATGTGCGGGCGCTGAGCCAGTTCGAGTACATCGAGCGTTCTGCGGGCATCCTGAGCGCCGAACAACTCGCACTCGAGGCGGACGACGCTGCACGCACGCTTCGCACCGACGACATCGAAGGCTCCATGGCCGCCTACCAGCGCATGCTGGCCCGGCCCGGTTTTGTCGAATGGGTTTCGGTCACCCTGGATTACCGCAGGACAGACTTGGACTACGGCAAGCAGATTCTGAAAGCCGCCCAGGATTTGCGTGACCGCGTGCGGGCAGAATTGGGCACACAGGGAGTTACTAAAAAATGATTCTCCGAAGATTGTCGCAATCGCTGAAAGAACAAAACTGGATGGCCATCGGCATCGAATTCGTGTTGCTGGTGGTCGGCGTTTTTCTCGGCATCCAGGTCGCGAACTGGAATGAGGCGCGTGTGTTCGATGCACTTGAGCGCGATCATCTGCGCAACCTGCGAGCGGAAATCGAAAAGGATATCGAAGCCACCACCGTCCGGAGGAATTACTACACCGGCGTGAACGCCGCAGGCGAGCGTGCGCTGGCCTTCCTGGAGAAAGACCAGCCCTGCACGGATCAATGCTGGAGTCTGCTGGTCGATTTCTTCCACGCCTCGCAGTGGATAGATGTAGGCGTCGCCCAAACCACCTTTACCGAGATGCGCCGTATCGGTCTGCCGCGCACGCGCACGGTTGCCATCGCGATCGAGGCCTATTATTCGACCAATGTCGCCATCAACACCATCTCGAATGAACGGCCAGCGTATCGAACGCTGGTGCGTGGGCTGATCCCGGTCAGAGCGCAACAGGCGATCTGGGCTACCTGTCATGAAGCTGCTGGCGGGATAGAGACCTTCAATAACAACTGTCCGGCCGGCATCCCGATGGACCAGGCAGCGCGTGCGGTAGAGAAAATTCGCGCCAACCCTGACATTTTGCCGGCACTGACCCAGTGGACGTCCACCGGCGCTCCGATCGTGAAATATCTCGGCACCCAGAATGAAGATGCCAGAAAAGCGATCACTGCCATCAACAAGCAATTGGAGACACCGCCATGATTCTGCGTCGTTTGTCGCAATCACTCAAAGAACAAAACTGGACCGCCATCGTTATTGAATTTGTGCTGCTGGTGAGTGGCGTTTTTTTGGGTATTCAAGTGAGCAACTGGAATGCCGAGCGCGAGACCAATAATCAATCGGACGTTTTTACCGAGCGCCTAAAAGCCGATTTGCGGCAAGAGGCATTTTTCTATCAATACTTGATTGAATACAACCGCGACGTGCTTGCCAGTGCTGAAAAAGCCGTTAATGCGCTCACTGGCAAAGTGCCGTTGTCGAACGAACAATTGCTGATTAACGCCTATCGCGCTACCCAATATAAGCAACCGCAGCGCTTTCGTGCCACATATGATGAATTAATCTCAACCGGCAATATTGGGCTGATCAAAGATCAACCGTTGCGCTTAACGGCCACGCGGGTTTACAACGTTCCCACCATGGACAATATGGTGCGCGAAGGCGTGCAATCGCGCTACCGCGAAGCGTTTCGCATGAGCATTGATAATGACGTACAGCGGGCACTCAGCAAACAATGCGGCGACCGCTATGTGGAACGTGGCGATTACCAAGCCATTTTGAATGTGATTGATTATCCGTGCTCGCTTGATTTACCACAAAATGAAATTGATGAAGCAGCGCAATCGCTACGCTCGAATCCCTTATTCGTTTCGTATTTGCGCGTACGGATCGCCGATATGGGAACACGCTTGAACGACATGACCGGAAATAATAAAGACGTATTGCAAGGTCTTCAAAAGATTGCCAAGGAAAAACTGTGATCCAGCCGCAGGACGCAACCCCGGTCGCCGCACCGGAGCCCCCACACCGTTCGCGCTGGCAACGCTTCTCGCCCTCGATGGGCTGGCGCGCGTTCTGGAGCGAGATCATCATCGTGGTGCTCGGCGTGGTGATTGCGTTGGCGGCCAATGAAGTGGTGCAGGAGTGGAGTTGGCGCAACAAGGTGGAGGACGCCGAAACACGCCTTCCGGGTGACGTCGCGTGGACTTTCCTGTGGTCGGCGGAAAAATATGCCAGCCGGCCCTGCGTGGATGCGCAACTGGCGGCATTAGGCCTCAATGTGCTGGAAAGCCCAGCAACGCTGAAACCGGCACCGGTATTCACCGTCAACCACCTGTCCTTGTCGTATGTGGTGCGGATGCCCAACCGCCCGTATCGATTCCCGGTCTGGGACGCCCTGCTCGCCGACGGCACCGCAAGCCACTTCGCGCCGCAACGCCAGGCATTCCTGGGCCGGATCAGCGATGACATGGTGCAGGCGCGTTCGAATGAAGCGGAAACCCGCAGCCTGATGGGCCGCCTGATGGTCATGCGTGATCCGATCGCACTGGACCCGGTCGTGCGGGCGGACCTGCTGACCCAGATCAACCAGCTGCGCTTGCTAACCGCGTTCGAAGCACTCAACGCGCAACAGCGAATGCGCCGGATCTCTGACGCCGGCAGCGCGCCAACGTCCGAGCAAGTCGAGTTGTTTCTCAATGCTTCCGGCAAGAACCCGTCCGGCTCGGATTATTCCGGTATGGCAAATTTCTGCAATACGCAGAGTCTGCCGCTGGCGGATTGGCGCGATTATCGAAAGATAAGCGCGAACACCCAGTTTCCCGGTGCGGGAGGGAAAAAACCATGATCCTGCGCCGCCTGTCGCAATCGCTGAAAGAGCAAAACTGGATGGCCATTGTTATCGAGTTCATTTTGCTAGTGGCCGGCGTGTATTTGGGCATTCAAGTGAGCAACTGGAATGCCGACCGCCACGAGGACGCACGTGCACGGGAAGCGCTGGCGCGCATCCACGTCGACCTGCAGACCGACCTGCACACCATCGGGCTTCGCTCGGTTTTCTGGCCCAAGGTCAACGAATACGGGCGTGTCGCGATCCGTTACGCCGAGACTGGCGAGTTGGTCGAAGGTTCGGCATGGAAGACCGTATTGGCGTTCTATCAGGCCAGCCAGCTCTGGCCCTGGGTACCCAGTGATGCGAGCTACCAAGAGTTGCGAAGCGCCGGCGAGCTCGGGCTGATCCGCGACAAACAGATACGCGCTGAACTCAGCAAGTACTACGCCGAGGCGAGCGGCAGCAACGTTGGATACATCCTGGCCTTCCAGCCCGAGTACCGCAGGATCGTGCGCGGTCTGACGCCGGCCGTTGTTTCGAACCATATCTGGACCAAATGCTGGACCCAACCCAACCAGGACGAACAGCAATTGCTCGATTGTCCGTCGCCCATGCCCGAGGCCGAGGCGCAAGCAGTCCTGGACGGCTATCTGAAAGATCCACGTCTTCTGGGCGAACTTCGCTTTTGGATGGCCAATCAGGGCGTCGCGCTAAACGTGATCGGCAACACCCGAAAACTGGACATGGCGATTCTCGCGAAAATCCAGGCTGCAGAGAGAACGAGCCAATGATCCTTCGCCGCCTGTCGCAATCATTGAAAGAACAAAACTGGACCGCCATCGTCATCGAGTTCATCTTGCTGGTGGTCGGTGTTTTTCTCGGCATTCAAGTGGCCAACTGGAATGAGGCCCAGCAGGACCATAAACGCGAGGCAGAATTCATCGCCCGCCTTGATCGCGACTTCCAGAAAATCGATATGCGATTGGCAGACAACATCTCAAGATGGGAATTGAAAACAACCGCAACGCTACGCGTCTTGGCTGACCTAGATGCTTTCCAGAAAACCGGCCGTTGGCCGCGCACAAAAGCGGAAATGCTTGTCGATTTGAATGACACGTTCAACTACCGAATACCCGCGCCGCGTTCGGCAACCTATATTGAACTGCTTTCAGCGGGACAATTGGGGCTGATTCAAAACACCAATCTGCGTGACGCATTGTTGGAATACGACGCGCAAGTCGGCTATTCGATGACCGGCTTCGACGTTCTGGCTAAACGCGTAGAGCCATTCATGGCAAAGGTAGTCGCGCATCTTGAATATGATCAGACTAAAACCAATTCCAATATGCCAACTGACACAAGTGCCGTAGATCCCGTTTGGAGCGATGTTGATCTGGAGCGCTTGGCGGCCGACCCCGAGGTAAAAACAGCAATGAAAATGTATGCAGCTGCATCTCGAAATCAATTGGCCTTGTCTAAGTTACAACGCAACAAGGCCAAAGCCTCGATCGCACTGCTGAATCCTGAAGCGACTAGCACAGAGAGAAAGCGGCCATGATCCTTCGCCGGTTTTCGCAAGCATTGAAAGAACAAAACTGGACCGCCATCTGGATTGAATTTATTTTGTTGGTGGGCGGTGTTTTTCTCGGCATGCAGGTATCGAACTGGAATCAGGAACGCGGCGAAAGGGCGGCGGAGATTGGCTACCTTGGCGGACTGAAGGAAGACGTCGACTACTCGACCGAGGCCCTGCAGCGTTTAATCCGCAGCTTGGGAGCGCAACAGACGGCCCGCGCACGGCTCTACGATTTTGCCACCGACCCGACGTCGACGCTTGAGCCAGCTGAACGGGATCGCTTCGTCCTGGTTGGCCTGTTCGAGCTTCCTCAATTGGATATAAACGAGGTGACGTTCGAGACGCTGAAAAGCTCCGGTCGTCTGGCTGCGATCCGCAGCCCAAAGCTGCTATCGGAACTGCAATCGCTCAGCGCCAACGTTGCTGCTGCCCGGCGCGACCAGGCTGATGAGGTGCAAACTACGTATCTGTTCTCCGACCCAATGCTGGTCGGCAATGTGGATATGGGGAGCGTATTCCGGCAGTCGAGCCGAAGCGGAACCCCCTATATACCTTGGCTGAAAGATGGCCCGGATGTCGCGCCAACGCCGGAAATCATGAAGTCCCAACGATTTGCCAATGTCCTGCTCTACCGTTCCTTCTTCACCAACCTTCGGTTGATCAACGCACGCAAGATGATCGAGCAGCATCAACGGATCGCCGACCTGATCAAGGCGCGCCAGGCCCAGTTGGGAGTCAAGCCATGATCCTGCGTCGTTTGTCGCAATCGCTGAAAGAACAAAATTGGACCGCCATCGTCATTGAATTTGTGTTGCTAGTGACCGGTGTTTTTCTTGGTATTCAAGTGGCGAATTGGAATGCCGCGCGAATAGAACGAACGAAACAAGCAATGGTTCTTGATGCGTTCCGTGTAGACATTCGTGATTACAGTGGCGTTTTTCAAAAATTTTCAGATAAAGTAAATAAGGGATTTGCAGAATTTGACGCAGCGCTTGCGCGTGGTGAGAAACCAGCACCTTTTTTTATTAGATACCGAGGTTCAGACACTGCCCCGAAATCGGTGTGGCAAGTGGCACAGCAATCGGGGCTTGCCGATCTCGTGCACCCAAGTTTGATGTTTGAAATTGGTTATTATTACTCAGAGATTGATGGTATCGGGGTGAAGTTTGTTCGTTATAGTGAATTCGTGGAAACCGAAATATTGCCTCATGTAAATAACACAGATGTATTTTATGACGAGGCGGGAAACATGAAACCAAAATATCAACAGAACATGCAACGCTTGCGTGAGTACATGGCGGATACAGCGATTACTGTGGCATCAGCAAAGTGCCTGTTGAAAAGGTTTGAAGCACCGAAGAGCGTCGGTCAGTGGTGTCGTCCTGCATACGGTGATTTTGATGATGTGGGAAAAACGCCATGATCTTGCGCCGCTTATCGCAATCACTGAAAGAACAAAACTGGGCCGCTATTGTTATTGAATTCGTCTTGCTAGTGGCGGGTGTTTTTCTTGGTATCCAGGTGGCCAACTGGAACGAGGCGCGTATTCTTTCGGCGCAGGAACAAGCTTATCTTCATGAGCTGCGTGAAGAAATTCGGACCAATCTCCATCTGATTGAATACCGGAAGGCCTATACCCGCACCATACTCGAATCCGGTGCCACCGCGAACGAGTTCCTGCAACAGGATGCGCCCTGCTCAAAGGATTGCAGTGCGCTGCTGGCCGTTTTTTCCTTGCCTCGCAATTCTGGGCCACGCCAATGACGCGCACCATCTACGATGAAATGCAACGTCTTGGCCTGCCGCAATCGAAACCACTTAAGCAGCAGATGCAAAGCTACATCATCGGTGCCGATGGACTGGCAGTCACCATCGATGCCGTACCTCGCTACCGCGAACACATGCGCGGCTTCCTGGACGCCGAGGTTATCGAGGGGCTTTGGCAGGATTGCTGGAGCCTGGAAAGGGGGCGACTTGAAAGCCTGCGCGGCGACTGCAAGGCAAGACTCGACAATGACGAGGCTTCGGCAGTGCTCGAGAAAATCCGCCACGCCGATGGCATGCAGGAAGAACTGAATTTCTGGATGGGCACGAACATCGTCGGTCTGCAGCTTTTCCCGTTGATGGTCAGCGACGCCAACAGGCTCACGGTGGCAATCGAAAAGGAGATCGGCAAATGATCCTGCGCCGCTTATCGCAATCACTCAAAGAACAAAACTGGACTGCCATCTGGATTGAATTTATTTTGCTTGTGGCTGGCGTATTTTTGGGCATTCAAGTGGCCAACTGGAATGAAGATCGTGCCAACCAAAAATTGGCTAAGATTCTCACCGAGCGCTTACGGGCTGATTTGAAGATAGAAGCGTGGTCTTATGAGTTTCAGATTCAGTATTACCAAGAAGTTTTATCGAATGCTGAAAAAGCGCTTGACGTTCTTGAAGGAAGAAGCAAGGAGTCCAATGAGCAATTTCTCATTTCAGCCTATCGCGCAACTCAATATAATCTGCCAACACGTCGGCGTGCCACCTATGATGAAATGACATCAACCGGAACCATTAGCCTCATCAACAATCAACAGCTTCGTCAAACAGCCTCGCTTATTTATACCAATCCCGTATTAGATACTGCAAACAATGAAACATTGGGTTCGCGTTACCGAGCAGCCTTCAGGATGTATGTTCCAATCAATGTACAAAGTGCTGTCGCTGATCAGTGTGGGGATAAATTCGTTACTATCGGAAATTTTAAGGAGTTGAAAGGATCGATTGACTATCCTTGTTCAATCGGCCTCGCCCAAGATGCTATCGACAATGCCGCCAATATTCTACGATCAGATGATTCGATTGTTCCATTATTGCGGTTTAGAATTGCAGATATAAAAACCATAATTAGTAACTGGACGATTACTAACCAGGATTCCAGAAATAACCTTAAAGGCGTAGTCGGTGAAAAACCATGATCCTGCGCCGCTTATCGCAATCACTGAAAGAACAAAACTGGACCGCGATAACCATCGAATTCATTTTGCTGGTGAGCGGTGTGTTTTTGGGTATCCAGGTAAGCAATTGGAATCAGACGCAAAAAGATGATCAAAGCAGTCGTGCCATTATTGAAAATCTGTACACCGACTACACCGAGATTGGCGCGGAAGGACAGAAAAATAAAATACAGCTTGATGCAGCCAGCCAGTCCATCGAAGAGGCGCTAAGCCTCATGCGAGACCCGAAAAACGCCGTGGATGGCAAGGTGCTAAGCCAGAAGCTGGATCTCATGTTCAACATTCCCCAAGCGCTTCAGGAATCCGCGACACAACAGGAATTGATATTCAGCGGACGCACGGGACTTGTCGTTGACGAAGAGCTCAGGGTCATGCTGGTCCGAAACAATACCCAGCTGACGCTCGCACAAAAAGCACAACAGACGCGACGCGAGTTCGTCCGCCCGTTCACGGCACCGGTGATGCGTCTGCGCATGCTGTTGAAGGAAGGCTGCCCGGCGCAGCAGGCGATAGAGCTGGCTGGGGGCAAACCCGATATCCAGATTGGCCTTCGCGCTGCTCGCCTGATTTTTAACGGTGAATTGGGCACGCTTGAACAATCGCTTGAAAGTCTGAGCCTGGTGCGCAACAAGCTTGACGGGCAGCGGGCTGGAGGAAAAAAGCCATGATCCTGCGCCGCGTCATCGAGCATGTAAAAAATCAGGAATGGACTGCGATCTGGATTGATCTGGTGATTGTGGTCGTGGGCGTGTTCATTGGTATTCAAGTGAGCAACTGGAATGCCGACCGTGTTGATGGCGTTCGGGCGCAGGCCTATCTTGCGCGCGTCAAGGACAATCTGCGCAGCGATATGAAGTCGATCGAACGGCGTAAAGTGTTCTGGCGTCATGTCAGCGATTACGGCCAAGATGCTATCCGTTACGCGGAGACCGGCGAGTTGGTCGATGGCTCGGCATGGAAGACCGTGCTGGCATTTTACCAGGCCAGCCAGGTGTGGCCTTGGGTAGGCAACGACACCACTTACCAGGAGCTGCTGAACGGCGGTGAGCTGAGTATGATCAAGGATGAAAGCCTGCGAACCGCACTGTCGACTTACTACCGGGCAGGCGGCGGCGACGATGTCGCTTACCTCCTGACCATGATTCCGGAATACCGGAAGATTGTGCGCGGTATTTCGCCTTCAGTGGTTTCCAGGCAGATTTGGGCTAAGTGCCATCGCCAGCCGAACTACGACGAGCAGTATCTGCCCGATTGCGAATCGCCGATGTCGGAAGCGGATGCACAGGCGGTCCTCGACGCCTTCATGCGTGATCCGAAACTGTTGTCCGAGCTGCGTTTTTGGGTGACCAACCAGGAAGCAGCATCGAAGGTGATCGCGAACAACAAGGACTCGGTGGCCGCCATGCTGAAGCGCATGGATGAGGTGTCGCATCCATGAATGTCGGCCGTGTTATTGCTTTTGTAGGAGGGCCCTTGGGCCCGAAACAATACCCTCTGAATATGTGTCGCCCGCAAGCGGCCTCCTACGGTTAATCATTCATGAATTTCATCCACGAACTCAAACGCCGCAACGTGATCCGCATGGCCGGTTTGTATCTGGTCGGTGCATGGCTAATCACCCAGGTAGCTGCAACCTTGCTGCCGGTATTCGAGGCGCCCGGCTGGGCGATGAAAACGATTGTCGCGATTCTGCTGATCGGTTTTATTCCCGCGCTGGTGTTCTCGTGGGTGTTTGAAATGACCCCGGATGGATTGAAGCGCGATGCAGAAGTGATTCCGGAACAATCGATCGCCCCGCAAACCGCGCGCCGGATGGAGCGCATGATCATCGTGTTGTTTTCGATTGCGCTGGCCTTGTTCGTGTTCGATAAATTCGTGCTGGCTCCGAAACGCGATGCCGCACTGGTAACCCAAACCACCAAGACCGTGCAGGCGGTCGCCAAAACCGAAGCCACCCAGAAAGCGCGTGATAATTCCATCGCCGTCTTGCCCTTCGTCAATATGAGCGAAGACAAAGGCAACCAGTATTTCTCGGACGGCATTTCCGAGGAGCTGTTGAATGTGTTGGTGCGTGTTGATGATTTGAGCGTGGCCTCGCGCACCTCGTCTTTCGCCTATCGCGACAAGCAGATGTCGAGCTCGGCAATCGCGAAGGAATTGAATGTCGGCCATATTCTTGAAGGTAGTGTCCGCAAGTCCGGCAACAAGGTCAGAATCACCGCACAGTTGATCAATGCCAGCGATGACCGCCATATCTGGTCGAAAACCTATGATCGCGAATTGACCGACATCTTCGCGATTCAAGATGAAATTGCCAATGCCATCGTGCTCGCATTGCGTGGCTCACTCGTCGATGCAAAAAAATCTTCGGAGGTGGTGGTTAAAGCCGACACCACCAATATGCAGGCCTACGACAAATACCTGAAGGCACGTGAATTATTTATAGCCCGCATTGATTTGAAAGAAAGCGTACGACTTTTCGAGGAAGCGGTCGCGATGGACCCGAATTTCGCGCGCGGCTGGGAAGGGCTGGCAGCAGTCACTGCCATTGCCGAAAGCTGGGGCATTATTGATCGTGATTACAACGCCATGGTGGTGCCGGCTGCCGAGCGCGCCTTGCAACTCGATCCATCGCTATCGATGCCCTGGGCCGCATTGGCCATGGCGAAGCAGAACGAAAAAACGGTGGATTGGGCAAAATCACTTGAATTGTTTGCCAAGGCTATTCAGACCGACCCCAAAAACGCCACCGCCTATTTA
>JAYSQD010000105.1:0-51529 GCA_043721835.1 Arenimonas sp.
TGGCAACGTGCAAAAGGCGGGCGACCGGGTAAAAATTAATGTTGAACTTACCGACGGTGCGACCGGCGTGAATCGCTGGGCCAACAGTTGGCAGCGCCCGTTGACCGACATCTTCGCAGTGCAGTCGGAAATTGCCGCCGCCGTCGCCAGCGCGCTTTCGGTGGCGATCAAGGGCCCTGAAGCCAACAGCAAGGAGTTGGTTGGCGGAACTACCGATGTCGCTGCGTTTGATGCATATCTGCAAGGACGTGCGCTTTATGAGGCCGGAATTGACGAGGAAAGTGATCGCCGTGCTCTGGCCTATTTCGAACGCGCTATCGCACTCGACGAAAGCTATGCCGGCGCGCACGCGGCGCGCGCACGGGGGCTGGTGGTTATTGGCAACCTTTACGCCGACAGTGATGAGCGCGTTCGCGTCTACGATGCCGCCGCCGATGCCGCACGCACCGCAACTACTTTGGCACCCGATTTTGCTGAGGGTTTTTCCGCACTCGGCTTCGCGCTGGCCAGCGGCAAACTCGACATGCGCGGTGCGCGCGAGCCGTTCGATCGCTCCTATGCACTGGCTCCCGGTGACGCCGATGTGCTCGCCCGCTACGCGTCATTCCGCACGTACCTGCGTGACCACAAGCGTGCGACCGAGGTGATCCAGCGCACCGCCATACTCGACCCGCTCAACGCTCGTACCTTCCGTTCACAAGGCGATATCCGTTATAACGTCGGCGACCACGCCGGGGCGATCGTGGCTTACCGCAAGGCGATTGCACTCAATCCGACCTTGTCCGGCTTGCACTCTTCAATGGGCTTCGCGCAGTTGCTGGCCGGTGCCGATGACGATGCCCGCGCTTCATTCTTGCAGGAACGCAGCGCCGTTCGCCGGCTACCCGGGCTGGCGATCCTTGCCCACCGCGCCGGTGACCAAAAGGCAGCCAAGGCTTCTTTGGCCGATCTGATCAAAGAGTATGGCGACAAGAGTCACTACCAGTACGCACAGGTCTATGCCCAATGGGGCGATATGGCGAATGCACTGGCTTCACTGCAAACAGCCTGGGAGCTCCGCGACGGCGGCATCATGCTGATGTATGCTGATCCACTGCTGGCACCGCTACGCAGCACCAATGGCTATCTCGCGCTTGCGAAGGCCGTCGGCTTCATATGATTCATTAAGGACGAAAGGAGAAGCACCATGCGTCACATTATTCAAATAGGTGTGTTGGTCGGGCTGGCATTTGGTTTGGCTGCATGCAAGAAACCGGCAGAACCGGTCGTCGAGGCGGCGCCTGCGACAGCCACACTTGAAGCCCAGACCGGCGCAGTCGAACGCACATCACCTGAAGAGCAGACCGGCGCAGTCGAGCGCACAGCACCTGAAGAGCAGACCGGTGCCGTCGAGCGCACATCACCAGAAGAGCAAACCGGCGCCGTCGAGCGCACGGCGCCAGTCGAACAGTAATCGCAGTCTTGTGAACTGGGTCCGGTTCGCGTCAGTGCGATCCGGACTTGTTGGCTGAAGCTGGCTCCCGCCCGACTTCGCCTTTCCGAGCCGAAGCTTTAGCAGCAGTGATCCAGTCCGTGTAATACGATATCCGCGTGTACACCGCCGGTTTACCTGCGCCGCAACCCTTGCCACCCGAAACAACCCCCACCAGGCTGCGCACACCGCCATCTTCTTCGCGGGTTAGCGGACCACCACTGTCGCCCTGACAACTGTCCTTGCCCGCAGCAATGCTGCCGTCGGGTGCCAGCGTGCCTGCGCAGATTGCGCCCGGGCCGTAGAAATCGCCGTACTCCTTCGTGCACAGAGCATCTGGCAAATAATTGAGCGCTAGTTGCTGCAGGTCCGCAGGGTTGCGCTGTAGCTGTTGTGCGCTGTCCATGCGGCTGACTTTATCGCTCTCGTTGCGCTGGCCCATCCAGCCCCAACCGGTGACGCGCAGTGCTTCGCCAGCATCGAAGTCACGGTCACCGGTGCTCATCAACCGAACGGCGGCAAGCCGTCCTTTCGCTTCAAATGCAGCGATTCGCGGATCGACGCTCACCCGCACCAGCGCGATGTCATCGAGTTTCGTTTCTTTCTTATAGCCCTCGTGAATCACCACCGCATCGATAGCGAACAGGCCGTCTTCCACCGTCAGGTTCTGCGTGCCTAGCCGCAGCCGCCGGTCGGTCAATACATTGCCTTCCTTACCATCGAAGCCCGGGATGTTATCGACGCAATGCGCGGCAGTCGCCACCCAGCCATCGCCGATATAGGCACCGCCGCACTTGTGGGAAAGCTCGTACGACGCGCGCTGGGCGAGATAGATCTTGCAGGCGTCGCCATCGGCCAGGGTCGCGTCATAGGCGCGGTCGGCGGCGTCGTAGCTGGGGGAAGACAATATCTCCACCTGCCAGGGCGCGGAGCCGGGACGGGCCGGTTCGCCGCCGACAATGCGGCCACCGGCGGCATCGGCGCTTGCTCGCCGCGCCTCGCAACTTTGGCTGTCTGTGAGAGTTTTTGCAGCAGGCTTCGTGGTGGCCGTCACAGCGGCGGGTTGTGGCGGCGGCGCGCTGTCCTTGCAGCCTGGAAGCACGGCGCAGCACAGGAGCCCAATTAATAACACAGGGAAGGGAATTCGGTTCATTGGGCATCCTCGGGGGTAGTTATAACGGTGGAGATTTGTGCAGACCAATCGCCGACGGCGGTGACGCCGATATCGCGACGACCTTCGCTGCTCGCGCAGAGCAGGCGTTCGAGTGGAGAGGTGCAAGCGGCGAGGTCACGTGCGCCGGTACCGGCCTGTTGAAACGCGTCGGCGCGGATCGGTCGTGCGCTGGCGAGCACCACGAAACGATAGGCCCCGGGCGCATCGAACGACATGCCCGAGCGTCGGTAGGGCTGGTTCGGCGGCAGCGGCTGGTCGAACTCGCCCGGCTTCGGCAGCACCAAGTCAACCGCGTTGTGCGGGTCTATCGCCAGCACATAAACGTACGCCGGCCGTGTGCCGCGGTTGATGACGGTGGCGGTAATCCGTTCGCCCATGCCGATGCGGCGCACACCACCTGCCTGCAGCGGCGGGCACGCGGTGGGTCGGTAGCCGTCGGCCGCGATGCAGGCTGCAACGGGAAATGGATCGGCTTCATTATCGGTGACGCCGCTCGTGCGCAATGCGAGCAGTTGTTGCACGCGTGCGATCTTGCGCAGCGCTTCGGTCAGGCGATCAGCAAATGCGGGGTCGTCGGCACTGCCAAGCGAAGCGGCCAGTAGTGTGCCGTCATCGGCGCGCAGGGCAATCGTGCTCGGGTCTTCCGTGCCCACGACAAGGCGGGTGGCGCCGGTCGTTGATTCAACAGCGAAGCCGGTCGCACGCAACGCCTCGGCAGCTGCGTCGCGTGCCGGGCCCGCAGGCAGGTCGACAACGACCGCAAGCGTGTCGCTGGGAAGGAAATGGGCAACCTCCTCCGCGACCAACCGCCTCGGCAACGCGCCCTCTGGCGTGACGTCAATCGCCAGCTTGGCGGTCGTGCCATCGACGTCGGTGACCGATGCGGTCGCGACCTTTGCGCGGCGCGCAACCGCATCGGCCTGGCTGGCATAAATGGCAAAGTGCGAGCCACGAGTAATGCCGCCTGTCGTGCCGGCCTGCAGCGTTGTTGTCGTGCCGACGTGCTCGATGTCGTACAGCACGGCCGTCCGCGAACGTGCGCCGATGGCCGCCGTCAAACTACCTTCTGCCGAAGGCGTCTGCGCCGCATGACCACGCGCGGCGACCCGCAGCCGTACTTCGTGGATCAGGTCGCCGAACGTTGCATCGCGCATGCCCGGCATGCGCAAGGTTTCGATCAGCGCGGTGGTGAATACACCGGCCCGCGCGCCTACTGCGCCGCCGCCGGTTTCCTGTGCTTCTTCGCCGTCCTGGGCAGCCGCCAGGTGGGCCCAGTAGCCGTTGCCGCCATCCGATGTTGATGCCGATGTCGTGGCAGGCGCAGGCGGTGTCGCGCCGACGAGCGCGGGCGCACTTCGTGATTGACCGGCGGCGCCATCCCGGGTTGCAGTCGCGGAGTTACAGGAATCGAACACGCTGACGAAATACAGGCCCTTGGCGGTCGCGCGATCTTTCAGTGCTTTGAGTTCGACGTCGAAAATGTCGCCCGGCGAGCCGTCCGGGTTGCGGGCGTCGGTCGGCAGGATCGTTCCGTTGTAACCGGTGTCCTGGCTGCGTGCTTCGTCGTCGCGGTAGCGCGAGCCGTGGCCGGCAAAATAAAACAGCAGAGTGTCGCCAGCGCGCAGTGTTGCAATCCGCTGTTCGAGCGCTTCAAGAATTCGCACACGCGAAGCGCAGTCATCGATCAGCGTGGTGGTCGCGTTGCTCGACGAATCACAGGCGCCCTTTGCGGGCACATCGACGTCGACGCCATACAGCTCGGCGAGTGCCTGCTTGAAGCGCAAGGCGTCGCCGGCCGCGCCGCGCAGATCAGAGAACACTGCACCCGGCTGATGGGCATCGGAGAACCGATAACGGTCGATACCGACAATCAGGGCGTGGATTCGGCGCGTGTCCGGCTTGCGTTGCGCAGACGGTGCCTGGGCCTGTGTTTGGGGTGGTGCGGACGATTGCCCGCAGCCGCACAGCATTGCCGCCAACAGGCAGGTAATCATAAGAGCGCGCGTCATAGCTTCCCCTTACGTAGCAGCACCTTGCTTGGCTGCGAGTTGAAGTCGAACAGTGCCGGTTGCTGCACGCGTCGCGCGGACGCGTTGGTTGGCAAGTCATGGAAGGTAATCGCCCGCGTGCCGTTACCCGGCGCGGTGATTCGGCCGACCCGCGCATCGTTTGCCAGCGTAGGCAAGCGTTGTACCGCGTAGGTCAGCCATTCGTCGATGCGGATGCCGCCCTTTGCGTCGAGGTCGGCATGGCCGGCAGCCAATCCATCGACCGCCAGTGCATAGGTCAACAGGCCCTGCCCGAGACGCGCATCCTCAAGCGCGACGTCGTCAGCCTGGGTCGCGGCCAAGATGCGGATGCCCTTATCGAAAGCCAGCTGGCCGAGCCCGCTGTCGCCCATCGGCCCTGGCTTGAAGCGGCCGTCGGCAACACTCGCCGCGGAGTGGCAGGCGTCGATCACCAAGGTGATCTCGTTCGCTTGCATCGCCTGAAACGGCGCCACCAGATCTGCGGTCGCGAATACGGTAGTCAGGTCCGGCGTTTCAGAGCCCTCCGGCCAGCGGCCGTCGCCCGGGATCAGGTAGAAATCGCCCTGTGGATTGGCCCAGCCATGGCCGGAGAAGCTGACGATCACCGCGTCGTCCGGTGTCGCCGCTCGCAACATGTCCGCGTCGATGCCGTCCGCGCGCAGCGCAGCGAGCGTGGCTTCACGGTCGGCATTGTCGGCCAGCAGCGAGAGCACGCGAACGAGCGTCGCGCGGTCGACACGCTTGCGCCGACCATCGGCACCGCGTTCGGCGGCGAGCACCAGCTGATGGGTTTCGTAGCCCGGGATGTCAGCCAAGCGCGAGGCCATCAGCCGTGCATCGGCGACGGCATAGTTCAAGCGGAAGCGCGGCGTGTCGTAATCATCAATGCCGATCGTCAGCACATAGGCACGGCGCGGCCGCGGCGTCATCGCCGGTCGGGTCCAGCTTCGGGTCGCAGTCTCGCCCTTGATGCGATCTTCGTTGAACGCATAGGCGGTGAACACCTGTGCTGCCTCGCCGTCCTGCGTCGGCAAGGGCACGGTGAACTCGAGTTGGTGCACGCCGTTGGCTGCCTGCACTGCATTTCGCTTGCGCCATTCGGCTAGGCTGGTGCCGGCAGCATCCACCTGCCGAGGCGTCATCGCGACCAAGCGGCCATTGCGGAATAGTCGCGGATTGTAGAGGCCGGAACGGGTCTTGCCGTTCGGTGCCCCAGCGTCCACGCCTTCGCGCACTTCGATCGCGACCACCGCTTCGGCCGCATCGCGACCGGCGCGCACATCGGTGATGCGCACCTCGGGCAGTACCCGGTTGAGGCTGGCGATGGCGGGCAGCGGCTTGAAAGCGGTCGCGCAGGTATTACTGGCACGGCAATCGAGTAGTCGTCGATATAGTCCGGGCTCGTAGTAATCGCGCATGAAAGTCTGTGCGGCCAGGCTCTGCCAGGGCGCGTCAGGCACCAGCCAGCGCACCAGCTTGGTATCGGCACTCAGGTTGGTGTCGTAGCGGCCGCCGGGTGCTACCGCGAAGTAGCGGTTGTTGGGGAACGTCTGCAGGGTCAGCTGCGGCGTGCCGTCGCCGGCATCGAAGA
The DNA here is from genome assembly GCA_043721835.1 of Arenimonas sp. Lineage (GTDB taxonomy): Bacteria > Pseudomonadota > Gammaproteobacteria > Xanthomonadales > Xanthomonadaceae > Arenimonas. The sequence goes on from JAYSQD010000105.1 coordinate 6,267, forward strand.
AGTGGATCGCGCCGTCGTCGGTGGTCGCCCACAGCAGGCGGCTGCGCTCGATCCAGCCGGCCCGCACCAGCGGCGCCTGCAGCGTGATGCGGGCGACGCTGCGACCGCTGTCGAGGTCGAGCAGCTTGCCGTCATCGAGCCCCAGCACGCGGTCGTCGCCGATCGCGACCGCGCGCCGCGCGAAGCCGGGGACCTTGCGTACATGTGCCGCTGCATCGGTGTCGACGAGGTACAGGTCGGCGTCGGCCTTCGCGCCTCTATCGCCCGGCCGTGCCGACTTTGAATGGGTAAAGACGATGCGGCGAGCATCGGCACTGAACGACAGGGTACGGATCGTGCGGGCGTCGGTCGCGCCTCCGCGGTCGATGATCTCGACCAGCCGGCGCGGCGCGGTCGCGCCGCCATCGGACATGTCGAGCAGCCAGAGCCGCAGGACCTGTTTGGGGTCGGCCGCGTCGGCGCGATCCCAGGTGCGCGTTGCGACCGCCAACTGGCGCTGGTCGGGCGAGGTTTCGATGGCGGTGATGACCTCGCCGGCCAACGCCGCCTGCGCCATCGGCTGCCAATGCTTGGCGCCGGGCGCCAGCAACGCCAGGCCTGTTGGCGGTGGATCGTAGGTCTCGTTGCCATCGTCGGCACGGCCCTCGGCGGAGACGCAGAACACGCCGCCCTCGCGGCCGCGGAAGCAGCCGTCCGAGAGCGAGCCGAGTGCGACGAGCCCACCGGCTTTCGCCGGACGCATTTGCCAGCGGCTCTCGACCGCGGTGCAGTCCCCACGCGCCGCGCACGCGGGATCGACCAGCAGCGCTGGCGGAAAACCGGCCATCGCCGCCTCGGTGTCATTGGTGGCGTCGTAGCCGTCGCTGCCGAGCAGGTAGCGCGTGGCGTCGAGCCAGCGCACGTAGTGGTAGGCGCGCTCCGGCATGAAGGTGCGATCGCCGGAGCCGCTGGCCAAGTCGAGCGTCTCCACCCGCGCGCGGGTTTCGTTTTGCAGGCCTTCCACGCGGACCAGGCGAAGCCCGTCGGGCGACAGGTCGGCGTCGAGGAAGTAGCTGCGTGGATCGCCAGTCAGCGCGCGCGGCGCGGCGCTCTTGTCGGTGGCAAACAGGGTGACGCCATAGCGACAGCGCGCCACCGACAAGCAGGTTGGATCCGGAAAGTCGATGTTCTCGTCCGTCATGTCGAAACCGCCACGCTGGCCGTCGGCATGATTGGCTTCCGGGCGCAAACGGCCGTCGGGCGAGGTCGGCCAATGCAATGCGTCGTTCTCCTCATCGGACGGAATGGGGAGGTCCTTGTCCGCGCGGACCACGCGCGTCGCCAGGTCCAGCGCGTACGTGCACCAACGCGTGCCGGAGTGATATGCGTCAGCAGGGCAGGCGCGTTCGGCGTCGCCCTCCGAAACGCCTGCATACGCGATCGACAGCGTGCCGGCGATGGGGCCGTCGGTGAATGCATGGAACAAGAGCGGACGATCTTTCTTATAGACCAGAGCCCACTCTTCCGGAGGCGGATCGAGCCGCGCCGGATCGACCGGCACCTGCGCATGGTCGAGGATCTCGCCGCTCGCCACGTTCCAGAAAACGATGGAGCCGTCGCGCGCGAGCGAGGCAAGGTGGCGCCCGTCGTCAACCCAGCGCACCGCAAGCACCGGTGACTGGTGTCCAAGTTGCACGACGATCTTCGGTTCGAGCGCGGCCTCAGGCGACACAGCGGTCACGGCTACCGGCGGCGAGGCCGCATCCTGTCCGGAACACCCGGCGAGCAGAACGGCGGTGCAGCAACACAACAGCAAGTCGGCAATCCGCATCATGGTGCTCCGTGGCATGTTGCCTCGGAGCCCCCTAGCTCCACCGGCGACCCAAGCATAGCAGCAGCGTTCCGCGCGGTGCTAAGTCCGCTCCAACCGACAGCGACTTTGTCGGCGCAAAGAGCGGCGCGGCATTTAAACCGAAAGTGCGGCGCAGGTCGTGGTCCTGGCCCGACAACAGACTCATCGGAATCTCTATGGAGCATCGGATTCGCACGAAGCAAAAAAAGACTTTTGCAATTTATTGAAAGCGTCGGGCTAGGGCCCGACTTACCGTGTTTGGTAGCCCGGGTCATGGCTTCATCTGACCCGGGATGCCGGATTCTGCAAAAACAGATTTAAACCGAGTCTGGCAAAAAATTTTTATATGAAATGGATCGAAGGTTTGAACACCCGGGTCAGATGAGGCCATGACCCGGGCTACGATGCAATTCCGCAAGCAACCGTTCACATGTCTCATGGCATCGTGAATCTCCAAACGCTTCCCGCACCATGACCCGAACTCACTCAAGGAGCCCAATGCCTGCCCTCTTCCGCCTGATGTGGCTTGTTGCCGCCGTTTCGCTTGTTGCCGGCTGCAGTTCAACTGCCCCGCCGAAAGTCGTGCCGCCCGCGGCGGTGATCGAGGCACCGGCGCCTCCTGCCAATTTCACCATTGCCGCCGGCGAGCTCGATACCTGGAACGCGGTGGGGCAGCTGCTCGTGCGTATGGAGGGCGTCACCTACGAAGGCCGGGCGCAGAAACTGGGCCTTTACGCCGTTGAATACCGCGGCGAGAAGTTTTTGATTCTGACGCGAGCACTCTGGCTGAGCAGCGAGGTCAAGAGCCTCACCACGGAAGTTCGGGCAGCGCTGCAGGACGGCAAGCCCAACAGCAGCGCCCCGGCAATCGAGCTGCTCGGTTTGCTGCAAGCGCGCCTGCCGGCAGAGTTGATTCGTATCGCATCGGAGAAGAAACACCCGCCGGCCAAGAAAGCTGCGAAAAAGACTGCAAAGAAGCCCCCCGCTCGCCGTTGAGATTTATAGGGTGCGTTTCTAGCGCGCTTTATGGCCTTAGGTTTTTATGCCATATCTTTTATTCAGTAATTCGCAGGGTGGAACCACCAGCAGGCGGCACACCGTTGGCGATTCCACCACAGATTGCGATGATGTTCGGTGGAGACTGTATAAAGCGCGGGACCCACCCCCGCGCCAATATTATTTTTGAATGCAGCACACAGACTTTTATTCAATTTATTGATTGCATACGTCAGCAGCTTTCGTGAAGCTGGGCTCGTAAGCACATAAGTGAAATGGAAATGGTGATGGCGTACATCATCAGGAAAAATGCCAAGACGATTCGCCAGGGTGGTAAAGAACCCAAGTCACGAACTTCCTGTATTTGCGTGATGACGGCGATTACGAGCGGAACCATGCCGAGCTTTTCCAAACTGCCAATCACCAAACCCAATTTGTCAACCATGCGAAGACGAACATCGCGGATGAAATGCATGCGATCTCCTAACACTTCTTTCGGAAACTGCATTAGCCATTTAGTGAGTTCCCGATGGTGTTCAAAAGCGCAATCAGCGTTCGCTATAAACCGCTCCCGCCAACCCCACATACCTTTAATCAAACCCCACCATTTATAAATAAAACCGGGAAGGTATCCGATCACCATGATTACCATGCCAATTCTGGCGATAGCAAGCGATAGGGTGCGCTCAAGCGCACCTTGCCAGATGTATCTCACAGGGCGAATACAGCCCACAGATTGTCGTCATTCATCATGCGCAATAATCCAACCATGCGTTAAATGGTGCGCCATAGGCGGCACCCTATAAAACTTACGCAACTTATCGCATTAATCGACTTTCACACTGGCACACAATCCTTATCAATACCTATTCCACAAAAATTAGGAGAGCGAATCGCGCCCCATGAATTTACTTCCAATCTATTTTCGGCTTTTGAATTGTATGTAAAAGTGTATTGCGTTAATTCCCAAGGACCATCAACCGTATCAATTTTTACCACCATCCAGCAGGTAGCGCCTTCTTCAACGGGTGCATTTTCAATGGCAAAGTGAGAGCAATCCGCTCCCCATTGGTTATATTCATTTAGTGTTGAGGCACGCAGCATGATGCTCCACTTCCAGGAATCCTGATTCGAAGTCGCCGCATTGGGCATGGTGTATATATCTCCCGGATTTGTCCAAAACATTGTCATCCATCCAAAATATGCAGCTCCGGGAATCAAGTGAATATAAACGCCGCTGCGCTCACCAATGTTTACCGTTGAAGTATTCAAAAGAAGATCACGGTGCTCATTGCTTAGATCAAGATGTTTTATGGCATTTTGTGCCCAAAAAGGATTGTTCTCATTGAGAACAGAGACTAATTTATCAACGCCAACTTCCTCGGCGGCAGTTTCTAGAATCTCGCTGTAACAAAGATCTTTATTCTTAATCGCCTCCAGAGTCTTGGGCGCGCCGAATTGCGTTGCTAATTCTATGCCTCGTTTTCTTTGATTATCTAAGTTCATTTTATTGTGATCCTTTATTTCATACTAGACGGTGAAATTTCTGCCCTCATTTACGTAAAGAAGTACGAGGATTGTTTGTAGGTTTCTTTTCAGAGCCCCTTGATTGTTCAGCTATAGCCGTATGGGAGCCATGGTTAATTAAAAAATCATCAACTTCTAAGCATGTATAAAACCGCAAAAGAAATACAAACTGACTACCTCATCAATGTATTACTGGAATAGCTGCTTGTCCTTACCATTTTCTTACGGTTGCCGTTGTAGATTAATTTCGTAGGGTGAAGCCACCAACAGGTAGCACATCGTTGGTGGTTCCAGCATAGATTGCGATAGTGTTTTGGTGGATACCGCATGGAGCGCGGGATCCACCTTACGGTAATATTGTTTTTTGGATGAGGCTTACGGCCTTAGAAACCAACGGAGTGACAAATATTTTTTATTGATGAAGTTTATAGGGTGCGCCTGTGGCGCACCTTGCCAGATTCATCTCACAACGCGAGTACGTCTAACAGATTGCCATCATTTATCATCGCGCAATAATCCAACCATGCGTTGAATGGTGCGCCACAGGCGGCACCCTACAAAAATTATGCAACTTAATCTCGTTTACCGTGTTGTACTGTATGAAAGTTGGCGCAACTTATGACGTTTCCGTATCATTGTCGCTTCTACTTCAGAGAGAATGTCAGGAATCGATTGCAATGGATCGCGATTGTCATACTGGTGTCGTCGAGTGCTTTTGCATCTCGCGCGCGATCGCAGTCAGACTGCAGCGCGGCGGCAATTGAAACCGGTACAGAAGGCTGCAAGGAAAGCGGTACGGTTGCCGACAAAACAACGAGCGATGAAGTCCTGAGCAGCGAAACCGAAGAAGAGCAAGCGACAGCAGAAAGCGAACCGGTTGAAGCAACGCCGGAAAATGTAAACGGTGACATCCGCAATGCCGAGGCAACCAACACTGCTACTGCTCCAGTGGCCGACATACCGCCGGCATCGACCGAACCCAGCCTGGAAGAGCGAATCCGGCAAGGGCAGGCGCAAGCCCAGATGGAACGTGACAAGGACACGGCCGATTTGCGTAGAAGGGAAGCCGCCGATCCGTGTTTCCCGGATCGTAACGGCGGCAACCTTAATACAACGAGGCAAATCAAATTTATCCACAACGGCGCTTATATCGCAGATTTTTTTGCCGAATGGGAATCCGCTTGTGCCAGCAGCTCGGGGCGTTGGCAAAGCGGCCAAAAAACCGCTGGCTATACTTATACTTTGTCCATTCCGATGTCGGTAACGCACATCAAGGTGCGAGCAACCAATCAAACAGGCTTGGTGTGGAAGCCGAACAACACTATCTTCGATCTGAATGATATGCCGGCGATTTTGAATAATTGCTTTGAAGTCGGCGGTACCACGCTCAATTCCAACATGAGCAATTGCAAATCGCAGTGACGTAGGTCGGGCCCTGGCCCGACATGGGCAACATCGCAATCTGTCATAAGCGTCGGGCCGGGGCCCGACTTACCGCGTTACTATTTCTCCTCTAGCAGTGCTTTCATCTCAGCGATCTCGCGCTCCTGCGACGAGATAATTCCCTGACTAAGCTTTCGGACGCGCGGGTCGGAGAGAGAAGACTCCTTGGCCATCTGGATCGCAGCGGAATGATGCGGAATCATCGCCCGCAAGAACTGCCGATCACCTACGCCCGCCTCGGCGCGTAGGAGCACCCAAAACAGTATGAGCAATGCCGCCGAGGCCACCCATAAAGCTGCATTGAACTTCTTATTCATGAACATTGCCGGCATCGTCGCGAGCATGATAGGGAGCATCGAGCCAGCCATTAGACCGGTCATGTAAAGATTGCTCAAGTTACTGAAGACATTGCTCCATCGGTCGGCCATCGAGTACATGATGGCGTACATCACAATGAAAGAGATGGCAAACGACACCAAAAGCGCGATATATGGTTTGTGTTTATTCATAGCGGAATCGTGCTGGGTATGCTCTTCGACTTTTTGATGCCCGTTCATATCGCGGCCTCCAGATTTGGATCGTTGTAAAGTTGGCATTCGATTTTCTGCTGTATAAAAAAACCATTTATCGTGCCAATTGACTAGAAAGTACCGATGGAATTACGAAGGTTACGGCTTTACCTTCATTGATTCTTTTTTGTGGGCTGCCATCCAGGCATCCAAAGTGGCGATTTCTTTTTTCTGTGCGGCAATAATATTGGTTGCCATTGCGCGCAGTTTTGGACTTTTCCCATTCTTGAGTTGAGCTTGCGACATCTCGACTGCCATTTGGTGATGCATGCGCATGTTAGCCGCGAAGTCATAATCGACATCGCCTGTCATTGACATACCTTTCATGTCACTCATGCCCGGCATAGACGCATGCTCCATACCCATTGTTGGCATGGGTTTTTTTTCGGCCTTGGCTGTTTCATGCGCGTTGACAGTAGACACCGGCATGATCATTGTGGCCGCGAGCAGGCCCGCAATGCATGTTGATAGAACAAAACGATTGGAGGGAGTTGCGTTAGTTGGGTATGACATTTTCGATCTCCTAGCATGTAATGCTTAATTGGCAACGAATTAACATGTCAAGATTGCAATCAACGTGGAAAACGGTCAGTGCGTTGGAGCACATATAGGTATCTTCTGGTAATGCAAAAGTCAGGAACGGACAAGCGAACTACCGCAAAGCCTTTACTATGTCACGCGGCGCGATACCAAAATGAGGGCGCATGTTGCGTGTCAAATGCGCTGCATCGGCAAAATCGGCTGCTATCGATGCTTCAGTCAGGGACGCACCTGCGGCTGCAAACGCCAAGGCACGCTGCAAACGCAACCAACGCACATAGGAACGGAACGGCATGCCGACGCTCGAAACAATTCGATGTCGAAGACGGCTGGGAGAGAGCGACGCTTCTCGCGCGAATTGAGTGAGTGTTTTCGGTAATTCGGTTCTGCGTGCAAGCTGGGCGATTATTCGTTCGATACGATCGGTTGGTAGATTTGCGTCTGCCGGAGGCGGCAGGATATCAAGATTTGCAACTATGCCCGGTAGCCATTGTTTTCCATCATGGTTATGGGTGGCCGCCAACAACCCTTGACGGGTGGCATCATCGAACAGTAAATACCCATTGATACAACGCTGCGCCAATACATGGCCTATTGCAGATTCCGGTTCGAGATAGATCAACAAGACCTCACCAGACATCAGTTGGTGTTCGATGTTTGGCGCAATAACGATGACGGGTGCAGAAATGCTGCCGTGATCGGCAATAAATGCATGAGCATCACCCATGCAAGCAATCACTATCTGTAATGCGAGATGATGGTGCAGTTCCGTAGGTCGGGCCCTGGCCCGACATGGGCAATATCGCAATCTGTCAAAAGCGTCGGGCCGGGGCCTGACTTACCGTGTTACCGCGTTACAAAGTTTGCCCGGCTTACCGCGTTAAAGGAGATTGCAGGACCCAATCGGATCCAGCCAAGGCGCTTCTTTTCTAGGCATTGGGGCGTAATTTGAGTACTCTGCTAGCAGTCTGTCATCGAGTATCGCTCTGTTGATTGAGATTCCCGGCTATACCTTGTTGCGACCGCTTGGCCAAGGTGGAATGGCTATCGTGTATTTGGCTGTGCAGCAGTCGCTGGGGCGCGAGGTCGCGCTGAAGATTCTTTCTACAACCCCAACACAAGACATCAATGCCAGTGAGCGTTTTCTGCGTGAGGCGCGCATTGCAGCCAGCCTGCATCATCCGCATATTGTTCCGATTCATGATTTTGGCATTCATCAGGGCACGGCATTTATTGCCATGGAATGGATGCCTGGCGGCCATGTGTCACCGGCTGCGGAGGGGCAGCACGATATTCAGGCTGCCTTGCGTACGATTCGCGATATCGCTTCCGCGCTCGACTACGCCCATAGCAAAGGGGTCGTGCATCGTGACATCAAGCCGGAGAATATTTTACGGCGGGCTGATGGCGAATGTATGCTGAGCGATTTTGGCATTGCGCGTGGCATCGATACCGCCAACATTTTGACGCAAGAAGGTACCAGTGTAGGCACCCCGCAATACATGAGCCCGGAACAGCTTCGAGGCGAAACGGTCGATGGCCGCAGTGATTTGTATAGTTTGGGGGTGGTGTTTTATCAATTGCTCACGGGGCAGTTGCCCTATCGCGGCAGCGACGGTTGGGCAATCGGCATGCAGCACATTAGTGCGGCAATTCCCCGCTTGCCGCCAACATTGGCGCGTGAGCAACCGCTACTAGATGCGCTCATGGCGAAAACTCCCGACGCCCGACCGCAAACTGGTGCGGCGGTGGTCAAACAGATTGAGGCACTGGCGTCATCGATAACGCCTGCGCTTACCTTGCCTTTCATGACACCGCTGCAAAAAACAAAACGATTGCCTTGGCAGAGCTTGAGTCGTGTGCTGCTAGTTTTGTTGATTTCTGGCCTGGTATTTGTTGCATACGATAAATTTATTCTCACGGCCCGTCAGAAACCCCTGGTTGCCGATCATCAAAACGTCTCCTCGGCTTTGCCGACTGGACAAAAATCGATCGCGGTAATGCCGTTTGAAGACATGAGTGAGGCCAAAGACCAGGGCTATTTTTCCGATGGCATGTCGGAGGAGTTGTTGAACATGCTGGCACAAGTGCCGGAGTTGCGAGTTGCCGGTCGCAGCTCATCATTGTCTTTCAAAGCAAAAGGCGCCAGCGCCAGCGAGATTGGCAAGCAACTCAATGTTGGCACTTTACTCGAAGGCAGCGTTCGCAAGGACGGCGAGAACCTCCGGGTAACCGTGCAATTAATCAATGTTGGCGATGGCTTTCAATTATGGTCGCAAAGTTATGATCGAAAACTAACCGATATTTTTGCCGTGCAGGAAGATATTGCCAGCGATGTAGTTGCTGCCTTGAAGTTGAAATTGCTGGCAGGTTCGTCGCAGGCGGTCGCCAAACATCATGTGCCTGCGTTTAAAACCTACGACGATTTTTTGCGTGGTCGACAACTATTGGCTAGCGGCAATGGCGAGGACGCCGCTCTTGCGGTGAAAGCATTTCGTCGAGCAATCACTATGGACCCGCAGTACGCCGAAGCTTATTCGGGGCTGGCCATGGCAGAAAGCTTCGTCGCGGAAAGCAGCCTTGAAGCCGGTGTTGCGGAGGCGGGCTATCGACGAGCGCAAGCAGCGGCAGATCAGGCGGTGGCGCTTGATCCCCTGTTAGGCGATGCCTATGGCGCGCGTGGGTATGTTCGGAGCACTTATCAGTGGGATTGGGATGGCGCTTCGGCGGATCTGAGCAAAGCGCTTATGCTTGATCCGACCGATGCCAGAAATCAACTTCGTTACGGCTATCACATGACAACCTTGGGTCGATTCGCCGAAGCTCGTACGGCACTCGAAAAATGCACCCAACTGGATCCATTATTTCAGCCGGCCTGGTATTGGTTAGGAAAGATTAAAGCGGCACAAGGCGATTATGACGAAGCAAGTCATGCATTCAACCGATTATTGGCAATCAATCCAAGAAGCGTCGGCGCCCAGAACTATTTAGCAACAATTCTTTTACTACAGGGTAACGCCGCCGAAGCGCGCATAGTCTTCGTAAAAAATCATAGGGAATACCTAGTGGTGATGGCGGACCATGATCTGAAAGCAACCGATGCCGCCAAGAAGGCCTTGGATAAGTTGATCATCAAAAATGGCACCCACGATTTCTACATTATTGGTGTTACCTATGCTTGGTTAGGTGACAAAGACCAGGCTTTTTCTTGGCTAGAAAAGGCTATTGAACATCACGATGAATTCATTCTGACTATGAAGAGTGATCCTTTGCTGCGAAATGTGCGAAGCGATCCGCGTTACACAGAACTGCTCAGAAAGGTCAAATTGCCGGAATCCTAAGATCGCGCCCAGGGACGGGTTGAAGACGCACGTCGAAGTGGTAGTTCATAGGGTGCGTTTCTAACGCACCATGCCGGACGTGTATCTAAAAGCAATCATTGCCAACTCATCGTAATTATTTGAATTGCAAACAATTCAGCCATCAAGCGTTGGTGCGTTAGAAACGCAGCCTATGATTCTCGATAACTTGGAACATTTCTCACGCACGTTATGGCCTTTACGGCCATTTGTACATAGCCCATTTTTAATAGAAATATATACGAAGGAATATTTTAATTCGATTTGTTGTTTATTCAGCGCAATGATGGTGCGTATTGCGCCCTAAGGCTCTGATCATTTTTTTGCGACGTTCCGAGGTCAAATTAATTCACTCTGACCCCTTTTTTTTTACAAAAAACACGATCCAAAGGAGTTACATCTAATGTTTGAGAACCCGGGTCGGTGGAGCGCGACCCGGGCTACTGTCCTAAGTCGTAGGGCGCAATACGCTCCACCATTGCGCCGAAAGCCTTGTCTTCGGTTTTCTCCAGAGCCCATTTTTTCAATGATGGAAATGCGGAAACTTTTTCAAATCGATTTGTTGTTTGTTCAGCGCAATGATGGAGCGTATTGCGCCCTAAGGCTCTGATCATTTTTTTGCGACGTACCGAGGTCAAATTAATTCACTCTGACCCCTTTTTTTGCTCTGACCCCTTTTTTTCTTTTTGAATTCGGCTTACGGCCTTTTCGGCGTTATGAAATTGCGGGGGAACATTTGGCATTCAGAGAATCCACCATCTGGTTGTTTGCAAGTTGCAAAGCTTTTGAAAATGCAGCATGAGCTTCATTGCCGCTAGCGTTCCAATTCATGGTAGCTGGCTGGGCTCGCACCAGCCATGGTGTTGCATTCTCAAGCTTTACTTCATACACCACTACCGGAATTTTTGTCACCAGGGTTTGTGTGACGTACATATGCATGATACGGACACTAACGCCGCGGCTTTCCATTGAATTCTCCGGCTTCATGCCTGCTTTCAATAACTGGTCTTTAACCATACCGGCAGGGTCTTGGAGCAAGAGCATGTTCAAGCCAAGGCCACCTGCTCTATCGCCTGCCGCTCTGGCATCGGTAACTTCGGTCAAGTGATAACTGCATGCCAGGCTAGTTATTACCTGCTTACCAACCAAGCTATTTGGATTCACCGTTATTTTTTTAACCGGCGCATCAGCACATGCGCTCAATAAGAGCGCAATTGCCATTGGCAGCCACAAATAAAACAATTTCATTTAGTCGGCTCCGGCGTTACCACTGCGGGCGCTGCTTCTACTGGAACCGTTGCTTGCACTGAAGCTGCTGTTTCTACTGCAAGCGTTGTCGCTGGCGCATCTACTGCCACGGTTACTGGTGTGGCAGGAACTCCCGTGATTGGCTGGAAACCATTAATTGTTTGATACATTTTTTTACCGCTTTGAACCCAAATAAAGTCTTCCGTTTGTCGTAACACACGGCCAGCATATTTCTTGCCTTTTAAAGTGCCTGACATTCCATTATTAGGCTGCAAGGATAAAGCACGGCCTTCTGCAGAAAAATCATAAACAAACATCTCGGTAATTTGCTTAATCCCTTGATCTAAAAGTGCTGCCAATTGATCTTTACCCAAACCCACCCAGCGCACGGAGTCTTCAGTAGCTTGACTGCCTGTCAACTTATCCATCGGGATGAAAAAACTATAATTCCGACTGAAGCGGTAAGTTTCTTTTGGCTTACCATTTTTCTTAAGTTCCCGCTGTAAATATTGCACTCTCATCGAGACCGACATCTGCTCAAACGTATTCATTATTGAATAACGGGGCACGACAACCAAGATGGTTTGCTTTTCTCCAGCTACCAATTTTCTTTCGGCAGAAGCTGCGTCCCAAGGTGTTTGTCGAACGATGACTTGCGGATTCGGCGAAATGCCTTCCGATACCAAAGCAACACGAATCGTTTTCTCAAACTGCTCGTTAAAACGATAATTCACCAATTGGTTTCTGATATCAACGACCCGTTTTTCTGCATTCTGCACTTGCGCGTTGGTGATTGCCGAGCCAATCAAAGCCCCCAACAATCCGAATTGCGCTGCCGCACCGCTACTGTCTGGAACATCCACCTCTAATTCTTGTTGACCCAGGACTACTTCTACCGGCAAAGCCTGCTCAACTGGCATTGGCAATGGCTCTACGTTGGCTGCTGCTGCGTTAAAGGCGAAACAAAGCAACAAGCCACTTGTCATGATGCGCTTAAACATATTTATCCCCTGAAAAAGTAAAATTTATTACGAACAAACTAAAATAAAATTTTTTTTAACTTTTTTACGTTTCAAAAAAATAGGGTTGTGACTATCTATCTGATGAAAACCATAATAGTTATTTCTTGAATCAACCTTTCTTTTTTTGTAGCCGCCATATGATAATCGTTAATGCTTCATAATAATGCCACTTGCTCTTAATTTATTTATAAAGTCACTAAGGTATTGATCTGCCCGGGCCAGATTTAAGAAATATTTGTGATGGAATTCCCGAAATTTGCATACTGCATACCTTGCAGGATCCATCTCACTTGGAAAATACAACCCACCGATTATCGTGACCCCTCATCACGCAATGATCAAGCCGTTCGTTGAACGGCCACCATAGGCGGCACACTATAGGCGTTGAGGGCTTTATCGAGTTTCGTAGGATGCAGCCGCCAACAGATGGCACACCGCAAAAAAGCGCAAAAAAGGGGGCAGAGTGATTTATCTGATGAAAATCCTAACAGTCAGTTCAATTAAATGAACCTGACCCCTTTTTTGTTCTTAAGCCGTAGGGCGCAATGCGCTCCACCATTGCGCCGAACGGCTTGTCTGCGGCTTTGTTCATAGTCAATTTTTAAAAGAAAGATATACGAAGAATTGCTTTTTTTTGATTCGTTGTTTGTTCGGCGCAATGGTGGAGCGCATTGCGCCCTACGGCCCTGTCGGCGTCGGTTGTGGCGTCGTATGGGATGTAGATAGTGCTTTGGGTTTATATGGTGGACCTCTTCCAAGCTTTTGGGACTCCAGAAAAACCATTACCAGCGCATATGAGCCTGCTGATGGCATGTACGGTTTCGCAGCACGCGCGTCCCTATACCGCAACAGTGGCAAGCGCTATGCAGAGTTTACTTTCTTAACACATACGGCAGCAAACGTATTTCCATACAGTGGCGGCATTTGCTTGTCACTCAGAGCTTTGTCTGTACCTGTAAAAGGAGATTGCGGTGGTGTCGGTGACTGGGGTATTAGTTGGCATACCGAGGCAGGTGCTTCCCCTGTAGCGGTTTCACCACCTTGGTTTTATACTTACAGCGAGTGTAACTGCGTTATCTGGGGGCCACCACTAACACCTGGCCCGCTCAATGCCTGGCGCATTAAACAAGGCGACACAATTGGTATCGCGGTGGATATTGATTCCGGCAAGATTTGGTATTCCCTCAACGGAATCTGGGTAGGTGACCCTGCAACAGCGAGCGCTCCTGCTTTCGATCAATCAAACTATGGCCCTGCGACCCATTTTTCCGGGAAGTCTTTAACCCCACATTTGTACGCCGACTTTCAAAACATCAGCGTGAAAATTCGTGGTGGAAAAACAGAGATGCTCTATCCAACGCCCACAGGTTTTACAGCATGGGGTGATTGATTCGACGTTGTTTAGATCATATGTGTTAGCCGTTGTCGCCCGGGTCACGCGCCACCGACTCGAGAAAGCTGGATTCCACAGAGGCAATTTTCTAAAATAGATTTTGCAAAAAAGTGATTCGTTCGAATGAGTTATGTCGAATGTTTGAGAACCCGGGTCGGCGGAGCGTGACCCGGGCTACGGTGCTTCAATTATTTCGTATCGAAGAATTCGAATAGTGTGCGTCGTTGGTTTGAGAACCCGGGTCGGTGGAGCATCACTATCAACATAAAATATGAATCAAGGTAGCCCGGGTTGCGCTTCATCAACCCGGGGATGCCAGATTCCTCAAAGACATGTTTCTAAAATAAGTTTGGCAAAACACGATACGAATAGATTGCATCGAATGTTTGAAAACCCGGGTCGGTGGAGCGTGACCCGGGCTACGATGCTTTTATCTACGGCACGCGTTGACGTAAAGAATGCTGCGGGCATTGGAACGCGCGGCCACAATGTCGGGGCAAGCATCTCCGGTAACGTCACCGATTGCCAAACCATAAACCGCGCCGTCGCCATCTCCAAAACGCGTGATTGCAAAACTGCGGCCATCTCCATTATTCATCAGCGTCATGCTTGGCGTGTTGTCATTTCCGAACACCATATCCAGCTTGCCATCCATGTTGAGATCCGCGACGGCAATCGCATACACATTGTCCTTCTCAACGCTCACCGCAACTGCATCCGAAAATCTTCCCTGACCTTGATTGGTATAGATGAACGCTCCACCACGGAGTTCATCGCCCATGATCAGTTCGGGTAAGCCATCGCCGTTGAGATCGCCCGTGCTAACTGCACGAGTTGCTGCATCTGGCGGCCCGACCGGTTGTTTCTCCTTGAATCGCCCGGTGCCGTTATTCAAGAACAGGTAACTCTGCCCGCGATCCCGGTGCGGGACGATCAGGTCAATAGTTCCATTGCCATCGATGTCGGCAGCAGCGATGGTCGTGGCCGAGTCGGTTGAAAACACATTGCAAGTAGGAAATCTACCTTTACCATCATTGAGGCAGATGAAATTTTCGCTGAGGTTATCGGGCCCGCCTCGGTTGGCAACGACAATATCAGGCCGCTTGTCGCCATCAAGATCTGCCAGGGTAACGTTGCGCGTCGCCCACTCGGGCCGTCCGAAAGTACCCCCGGACTCAAAGCGGCCATGCCCATCATTGAAGTAAACGCGCTTCGGATCTGGCCGGTCATTTCCCACCACAATGTCTAAGTCTTTATCGCCGTCCAAATCCGCCAAGGCGGCGGTGTAACTCCGATCAGCTTCGGTCCCCAGCGGATGCCGCACGTCGAAGCCGCCCTTTCCATCGTTTAGCAAAACCAGATCATGCTGCGCCCAATGACGACCTTTCGCCAAAACGATATCGGGGTCGCCGTCGCCGTCCAGATCGCCGATGCTTGCGTTCGCCGTGTTTTCGGCAGCATCCTCGAGAAAGACGAAGCGCTCAAAGGTAAATGCGGGCGTCTTTGCCGGCGTTTTTGAGGTGTGCTGCACACACTGGCAACTCGCCAAAAGCAGGAGTGACACGACCAGTCCAGCAATGCCGATGGTGTTCAATTTCATATCTGCTCCGAAAGTAGATCGTTAGTTCATAGGGTGCATTTCTAACGCACCTTACCGGATGTATATTCTATAGCGACACCGCCAATCGCTAGTGATTATTTGCATGCACCGCAATACAGGCATCAGGCGCTGGTGCGTTAGAAATGCACCCTATGGTGCTCGATAGCTTGCAGCTCACGCACCTTATGGCCTTTACCGCTTTATAACCTGCTTGCAGCAGTAGGCCTTGCATCTAGCATGCTGATAAGCGCTGACCAATAATCATCAAGAATTTTCCGAACAGTTTTGTAGTTGATTGGACGAGTATGACGAATTTTAGGCCTGTCGGTCAGCTCATCTAACGCATTATCAAGATCATTTCGCAGACTAAGCAACTCATGTTTTTTAATTCCATCTTCTACACTTATGCAATAAATACGGCAACTAGATCTGCCCATCAATGCTTGGGCATGCTTATCAAGATTCACTTCAAACTTAGGTTCATCTTGAACATAGGCGAAATACAGCAGGATTCGCTTCTTATTCTCATCAAACTGCATGGATATTCTTTGTGGCACGTCATATGGAGAAACATTCATGTGCACAACGATACTTTTGAGGCGTTCAATTTCCTCTACCTCATATCTCGACGTATCAACATCAATCCATTCAGATAACATACTCATATCTAAATTCTCCTGAGGAGAAGCGGGAAGGTATCCACAAATTCTTTATACTTGCTATCAGCTCTTCGTTTGTTAATTGTGGGTTGTTTTGAATCTAAAACTAGTACACCCCATGCTTTTCCGGCAACCTCAACACGAGTTGCATAAAAGGATTGAGCTTGCGGAGGCTTCTTTAAGATTCTTTCCACAGTCACATGCGTTGCAGCAGCATAACTTTTCCTCTGTTCGTCAGTACAATTTGTCGCCTGCATGTCTGGAAGATTTTCGATGTACACAACTCGTTCACTTACCCATGCCCGACCTGCTATCCCCTCAAAAGAGTCCCTAGAAACACTAAATGCAGTTGAACATTCATGCGTCGTAGTTCCCGAACGGAGCACAGCAACTAAACTACGTCCCCATGGCTTTCCCCAACCTATTGACCATCTCGTATATTTAAAAAAAGTGGCTCTCCGGTGTGCCTCATAACCTGAGCCAGCATCCGAAAAAACGCCATTGCGAAAATCAGTGAGAACCTTCTGTAATTCATCCCATGTTGCCGGATCACCCACGCGCGCCTTCAATTGACCCACTAGCCATGCCAGCACAATAAGTATTGGCACGTATATCCAAGCATTTGTTTGTAGATAAACAACCAGCTGTTGCGCGGAAGAACTGACATGAATTCCTATTTTCGCCGGGTCAGCCTTGAGCAACAATCCAATAAATGCACTAAGCGCCAATGCAAATCTACGACACCATTCTAAAGTGCTATATATCCATCTAAATTGCGTATGTCCCAAAATTAGCACTCCAGATAAATTATGTTTTCGTGGTGAATTTTATTGAATTTTCTTCTGAAATCCATCGCCCGATGTTGCAACTGCATCAGGGCGCGGCACGTTGAAAATACATTCAAACATCGGTCGTATCTGATCCCATGACAATTTCTGGCTGCGTGCTTCAACTAAGGCTTTTCCAACCTCAACAACGTCGCCGCGCTCTTGCAACTTCCGCATGAAAGCCTGACGAGAGTCAGCCTCACCATGTTTAGCATGATCTTGATTGCCGTATGAATGAAATTCGAGGATTGCACCAGGAGCAGTTACCGAAATATTTCCAACTGTACACGTTGTGGTGCCGCTGGATTCTTCACGGTCGACGTGACCTCCAGCGTAGCTGTCTTCCAACATGTGAAGGAGCGATCCAAATGCAACATCATCTACTTCAGTCCGCAGCCTATTGCCGGCACCCAACGTATACAATTCAAGCAATCGCCATTCGCTACGGCCAAATACTGCTTGCATAGTAGAGCTTGGCACTTCCTTCAATCGCGTATCTAGAGTGTACTCGCCTAATGAAGCTCGCCAAGAAAATTCCGCCCAATCCATAATCTTTGCTTTTGTTTCACCTGCGCGCTCACCATCCTTTGTCGCCATTGCATGGAGAAATTGCAAATCTCCAAAATGTGTACGGTAAAGCATCGCATGGCCTTGACCGTATTGCTTTCCGACTGCAGCACCGTCTTCTGCAGCCGTAAACAAAGAAGCCCAGCAGGTAGGTTGGATTTCAAAACGAATCGTTTCGCTTGTTTTACAGCGAATACCTTTCGCTTGGCCCGATGTCAGGCGAAAAGGCGGATCATCGTTCCAGCGGACACCTGCCAACACCGCCGGAGGTGCTGACTCAGCATTTGGGCCAGCACAAATTGATTCATCACCATCACATCCATAGATGCGATTCGTAATTTCTTCATGTACTGCTTCGCCAAAGTTTTCCAAGCCCATCTTTACTATCGAACGCTCTACATCCGTAAAATAACTAGAAGTGATTCCACTAAGTCGTCTTTCCTCGGGCGTTGAAGTCGGTGATAATTTGTATGAATAAGCAGATGATGTGCCCAGCAAAATGATCAAAAAGAAACTGATCTTTGTCAGCGGGTATTTTTGACGATTCATGAAGCCCCCTGTTGAATCAATGATTTAATGCTGCGCTTTGGCTAACTATTAAGTCTTACGTGAGACAGCCATAACTCCGGCCACTTATGAATCGGCAGCAACAAGATCAGATGCACCAATAAATTAGTTTTCCGCTGTGCTTGAGCGACTCGCTTGTGTTGCTAAAGCGTTGCTCTCCTCATTCAAAGCTTTTATGGTAGCGCCATGCCGCGTTCGCTCAATGCCAGCACCTAATTCTGAAACAAGATGTTCACGAAGCATGTCAAGCTTCGTTTTAATTCGTTCCTTAAACTTCAATTCGTCGCTCACATGCAAACCGCTAGCTGATGAATAAACCACATCTTTCGCAATCACAAGTAGCTTAGCTAATGCCATGCGTTCTTTCTGAATAAGAATGACATTCACAATCAATGCAGAAGCAATTTTCCAGCAAGCCGTAATAACTAGAGCAAGAGCGGCAGTAAATGGAACTCTTTGCAGCAACATCGCATATAGATCTGCAGACTCAAGATATGTATGGTTAAGTATATTTGCTGCTCCATTATAGAGTTCCAATGCACACGCAAATATTATTAGCAACGGAATCAGAGCGAGCAATATGTATGTACTTGCCTGCCTCTTCCCTTCCTTAACAAAGTCCTTAAACTCATCTGATATTAGACTTCGATCATTTGTTAGTTTTTCAAGTTCAATTTTTTGACTTGCAATCCGGTCATTGAAATCATCAATTGTCGTGCTGAGCTGCGACTTGTTATTGCTGATACTACTCAGTTCAGAGATTAGTGAGTCTTTATTTATTTTTACCTCATTCAATCTAGCTGTTTCCACCACCAGCTTTTCAGACGCAACAACAAATTCACTACTTGCAATCTGAGTTTTCTCTTTAAGTTCTTTAATTTTGGACTGCTCGGCAATCACGATGGCTTCTGCTACCGCAGCTTCAGCATTGGTAGTAACGAGCCAGTCGTTTTTCTGCTTTACAAAATCATCTACGTTATAGCGAAAATCGATTAACTGAGAAACAGTTTTGTTAATGCCTTCCAGATTTTGAAGTGTGTATCCCCACGCATCAATTCTTGATACTGGAACATCCTTTCCCTTTGACTTAATCGATATAGCAGTGACAAAATCTTTAACTAAATACTGAATATAATAAGCTTGAGTTGTTGTATTTTGGCGCTTTGCACCAGAAACCACTCTCGATTTGCCAGCATAATCAAAAATGCAGATCTCAAGATCTTTTAGTGCCGCGTCCGGATTTTGCGCTGTAATCTCAAGCCTTCTGACGTAAACTGGCTCACCGCCTTTAGTTTCGTATTTGCGCATCCGCTTATCGAGTTCAACCAACTCTGTATTCGAAGGCTTAAATAAAGGTGTGCTTTTTCCCGCAATGGCAAACTCAGAATTTAACCTGACAATATCTCTTGGAAAAAGTGAAGTAACTTCCTCCTTAAGATTCTCAATCGTATCGTCAGTGATATCAGCCAAATGTGGGTGGTGCCTGAACGCACTAGTAACCACCCTGCAAATAAAAGCGATCAGGCTTTTTCGTCTCGATGCCCATCTATTATTCGGCCACAAGAAGGCGCTAGTTTCGCCATTGTTGTCACAAGAAGGCGCTAGTTTATATTCGTAGCTTTCGCAAAGGCTTTGCAGCAGCCTTAGCTCCACGGTCGCTGCATCAGCAACGCCACCTGGCTCTCGGTCATAAGCGATCATTCAGTTTTCGGCAAGAAACGTCTATCAGGAAAACACCGAAGGAAAGTCTTGCTCCCAAATAGGACCGCAAGCTACCCTTCTTTCACCTCAGTTTGGGGTCTAATTGTAGTTAGGCGTCATGAGCGAAGAGCCAAGCTTCATTGCTATCTTGCTATACATCATAGTTGGCATAGGCTTATTGCTCTATGTAACCTGGTTATTCATCGAGCGTCTTAAAGCAGGGGATTCGTCACGACGGAGTCTTGGTCGGTGGCTTCGTGACCTTCTTGACGTTCTTTTTGGCTTATAAATAATGGCACTTCGAGATTCAAAATTATTTCGTATCCTTGGTTACACAATGTTTGGTCTGGTTATTGCGAGCTTCGTGTTCACTATCCTCATTCGGGTATTTGACGGCCACGGAGCAGACGTCTACCACGGTGGTCGCGGCCTCCCTATTCCTAACATAGCTGCACTGGTAACTATCGTTGCTGTAGCATTGGTCGGGGTTGTTTGGCTTTGCCAGATCGCATGGCGAAAATGGCGGCATAAATTTGTCCGTGACAGTGACGCCTAACTACGCAATCAAGGTGACCTCCGTGAAAATATTGGTTACACGTTTCACATCCGGTGCGTCGGCACCTTATTTTGGTTGTTAGGCCTTTCTTGGAGAGTTCTCAATGGATCGTCGCAAGTTCTTGAATAGCACGGGCGTGTCGTTACTGGCAGCATCTCTCCCTGCACCAATTCTTGCTGCATCGCTTGATGAATCACTAGAGTTCGTTCTTTCCCGTATTGCCGATCAATCCCTCAAAGAAATGGCCTCCCCTGGAATCCAAATTTCCGTATGGAAGAACGGCATTCCCGTAGCAGAAGTAGTGCGTGGATTAAGCAACCTTGAGACTGCAACTACTGTTAAGTCATCCACGATTTTTCGCGCAGGCTCTATAACCAAACAAATCACAGCAGCTCTAATTGCCAAGCTTCAGGACGAAGGACGACTTTCAATAAACGATAGTCTGGAAAAACACCTTGGCTTCTTCAAGGGAAAGGAAACACCGACCTTGCTTGAACTGATTCACCAAACGGCGGGAGTTCATGAAGAGCATGAAGATGACTTCTCCCAATTGCCCACCACACAATTAGAGCTTGCCAAGATTATCGCGAATCAAAAGCCCCTCTTTGACTTCCCCCCGGGATCCGCGTGGCTCTATAGCAACGCGAACTACATTTTGCTCGGTGCCGTCGTAGAGTCGGTCACAAAGCAATCGTTGGCCAAAACCGCGAGTCAGCTTATATTTGAGCCATTAGGGCTAACGCATACCGCGTTTGACAATCACTCCGAAGCCGTCAAGAACCGAGCCTCCGGCTACTCGGGGACTGGAATTAGCGAGACACCTTTTGTAAATGCTGATTTCATTCCTATTGAACAGACCGGTGGTGCCGGTGCAATCAGGACAAACGCAGATGATCTATGTCGGTGGCATCACTCTCTCCTCTACGGAACTTTTTTGTCTGCTGAGGCACGCGAAGCTCTCATCGAGCCGGCCAAGCTCAAAGAGGGTAGCCCTATAACAAAGGGCAGATTCGACCCAAACGACAACAACATGGGGGAAACTAGTTATGGCTACGGACTCATGCTGGATCGCTCAACGAAGAATCACGGAGTGATTGCTATGCATAATGGCTTTGTGAGCGGATTTTCAGCTTACCTAGCCACTCATGTGCCATCCAAGCTTACTGTGGCTTGCATGTGCAATGCAGATCCAAGCCAAAACCTACCATTTCGGCTACTGCGCAAAACAGTTTTCTCTCGCTACTTGTGAGAAAAACCTAACTACGCAATCAAGGTGCCCCCGTGAAAATATTGGTTTCACGTTGTGCATCCGGTGCGTCGGCACCTGTGTTGGTTGGGCTTATCCGGGCTGTCTCACATCATGAGACAAGCGCATGGTTTAATAATCTGGCGTCAATCCGGCGCTAATTTGACGCATATTTATGGCAAACAACCTTATTGTCTCTTACGACCTTTACAATCCGGGCCAAGACTATACAAAAGTCATCGATACCATTAAGACGCTTGGCTCATGGGCAAAAATTCACAAATCCGTGTGGTACGTCAATTCCAATCTCACAGCTGCTCAGGCAGTGGACAAGGTTTGGGCTGCCATGGACAAAAATGACTCGCTGTTTGTAGTAGACGCAAAAAATAACAACGCGGCCTGGCAAAACATCGACGAAAAAGTTTCAAATCATATTAAAGATCAATGGGCAAAATAGGCTTAGCGGTGAATTCAACCACAAGTGCGACAGTCATCTGCACTTGAGTAATCGTTGTAGTTGTTTATCAAAAATATTTCACAGGAAATTACATGAACATATTTGCGTCATTGCACTGCCTACTTTTTCAACACAAGTGGAGCGCTTGGTCTGCTTTAGATAAAAGCCCATCACATGACATTATTCATCGCAGGGAAGTCCGCTCATGCAAGCGTTGCAGTAAAGAACAGGCCAGAGATAATTGCTGGTAGCAATACTTTATGCTGCGCACCTAACTGCGCAATAAAGGCGACAGCTGTGTAAGTAGAGGTTTCAAGTTACTCATCCGGTGCGTCGGCACCTGTGTTGGTTGTTAGGCATTTCTGCAGAATGCTGGCTTTGAAAGGCGGCACGCAATGACTGGACTCTGGCGTATAGAAGCTCAAGTACTGCGACAATAGCAATATCGCCTTTGAGGCCTAGTGATAACCTGCAACCCTACCTGCTTTAGAAGCTAGTAACTTCGATGTAGGTTTGAGTGTCGGACAAGGCCGAATTTTCATGTCTCGCATCATAGATTGTAGATTCACGGCTTCATATGTCGGAGATAGACGATGGCAACTTATGTTTCGTTCTACGAATTCAGCATGAAAAACAGCGAACTATTCGCTCACTTGGGCTCTGGACGTGCCGACGATATTATCGATAGGCAGCTTACGGATCCTAGTATTCGCCTTTGCGTACAAGAGCCTTGCAATGAACAGGTGCATTTCAGAATCAAATGCGGTGCTGCTGAAATAACTAGCGCTGGTCTAGCACCGATGCCGTTTGACAATGAAGCAGAAGCACGTGGAGCGTGGATTCGACTATTGCCAACAGGATGTCGAGTGTTTGGAATATTGAACGACGCTTGGCATATGCATCCTAACGCTGAAGGCATTGAGGCTGCACTTAGAACTGGATGGATTGAAATAGAGAGCAACACCTTGAAAGAGGCAAACTTGGCATCTGCACGTAATGTCTTGGCAAATACTAAATTGTCGAATCCGGAAGACAGAGTTTTCGTTAGGTTTGGGGGCACACCCGAGCAGATCAGGCAGGCATTATCCTTACTTAAAGAGACTTTAATTTAAATGAATCAATTTGCAAGTCACGCAAATTGGCTGCTTCCGGCCTATTGTGTTGAAAACTCGTTGTTTTTTTAATGTGTTTTTTTCTATGTCGCCACAGTCACTTTTCTGAGCGCGTTGCAGACTTCTGGAGACCTAGAATCTCATTCTCGCGGGCATTTCAAAAGTGAAAACCACCCTGTTTCAGCATGCTGGGAGTTTTTCAACACAATAGGCCAGAAGCGGTCGTTAAAAGACTTGATTTCACCACCTTGTGAGCCGTTCTTGTAGTACTGCGATCCGCCTCAGCCGCTCAACCGCTCAACCGCTTTCCTTGCAAGGGACGCCACCACGAGCGTGGCAGGAGAACCCGGTGAGCCACGCCCAGCCAGTTTTCCTGCTTCGCAACCAAAACATCGGGCGGTATAACGGCGCAGACATAAACATCTTTCTGAGGAAAGCGCTCCACTTTTGAAATGCCGCTTTACGTAAGGGGTCCCTTGCCTTTCAAGGCCCAGCATTTACGCGTTATAGGGGCGTTAAACGTTCAATGTGTCGAGGACCGCTGCGTCTGCCGATCGCATCCTTGAGGAATCTTTCCGTTCTTCAGAGCCCTGATTTATTGTTCCAAAAATCCTATTGAACGTAAATTTACGCTGCCGGTACGCTGGGTAACGACGTCCGAAACGATATTTCCTCCTTCCAACTTCAGCACCCGATCGGCCAATGAAACTGTCTCTTGGCGATGAGCGATGATCAATCTCGTTGCAGCAGTCGCCATAATTGCTGCGTTAACCATCTTTTCGTTATCAGTATCCAAATGGCTACTGGCCTCGTCCAACACAAATGCGACCGGGTCAACATACATTGCGCGAGCCAATAGCAACCGTTGCTTTTGCCCGCCCGACAGCCCCGTTCCAATGTCTCCGATGAGTGTGTTGTACCCCATGGGCATTTTCATGATCTCCCCGTGGAAAGCAGCCAGTCTAGCGCAACGCTGAACTTGCTCTTCGCTTTCCATGTGGTCAAAAAACGAGATGTTGTCGGAAATAGTGCCAGCGAAGAGTAAATCATCCTGCATCACAGTTCCGGTGCTCTGACGGAATTTTCGAATGCCAAACTGGCGCAACTCGACGCCGTTGATAAAAATCTGACCAGAGACTGGATCGAGTAATCCCAACAAAAGCTTGATCAAAGTCGTCTTGCCGCAGCCGGAAGGTCCAGTGATTGCAATGCACTGACCCGGTGGGATAGTGAGGTTTACATCAGTTAAGATGAACGGCTCGGTATCGGCATATCGAAACGAAATGCCCCGAAATTCAATCGATGGCGGCTCTGATAATTTAATCCCTCCGTACCTTTCGGATACCGTCTCTGGCTCTGCCAGAACAATGTCGGACACTCGGTCACCGTGCAGTCGCAACATTTTCCAATCGAATAATCGCTCTACTAAACTCGTCATTCGTGCGGTGAAATCAGTCTTATAGATGAGAAAAGCAAAAAACATACCGACCGATAATTGCGACGATACCACTGCGGCCACACCCAAGTAGATAACGATTACTCGTTCGATGCCGAAGAGCATTAGACTTGCAGTCTGCGTAGCGATCGAAATTCGTCCAACTCGCAGTTCAGCATTGAACTGGTCGACCATTGAGTTGTACCACGCAGCTCGCCGTTCGCTTGCCCTGTCGAATAGACGAATACTTTGAATACCTCTGGCCGACTCAAGTAGCTGCGTATTCTGCCGGCTTTCGTGGATAATTTGTTCCGACCGGGCGTCCTGTTGAGCACGAAAAACCGACAGTCTAACGAAGGCATATAACGCCACCGCTGCCAGCGCGACAACGGTCAGTGAGACGTCATAATTCAACATAAGGATGAGCGTTCCGATGACCAACAGTCCGTCGATCAAGCCATCGACAAATTGCGTTGTAATCGCTCGCTGTATGATCGAGACAGAAGTGAATCGAGAAATAATGTCGCCCAGATGTCGATTCTGAAAATATGGCAGAGGTAGGCTCATTAGGTGGGTAAATACATTACCCAACCACTGCACATTTAGATTGACTGACAAAAGCGCAGTCACCCAGGAACGCAAGGCTGATAGCATGCTGGTGAGCAAAACCAAGCACCCAAATGCTATGGCCAGCACCATAAGAAGGTTACGGTCGCCTGACACCACAACATCGTCAATGGCGACCTGCATGTAGAGGGGCGCAAGTAGCCCACACAGTTGGAGCGCAATACCAAGCGCCACCATCTGTGCCAAGCCTTGCTTAAGACCATACACTCGACCCATCAAGGACAAGAACGGAGTTTGCGGTATTTGTTTAGTCGTCGCTTCGAATCCAGGCGCTGGCCTTACTTCGAGCGCAATGCCTGAGAAATGCTTCGACAATTGTGCAAGTGACACCTTGCGAATACCAACCCTAGGGTCATGGATGATCGCCGCAGTTCTACTGATACTTTTTAGAACAACAAAGTGATTCATATCCCAATGTAGTATGCAGGGCACCTGTAGGTCGCTCACGTGTCTTAGTTCGAGCCTCAAGGGACGCGGCTGCAGCTGAAGATCCCCAGCGATACCCACAAGATGGGTAAGCGTCATGCCCTTCAGCGACAAGGAATAACTTCTCCGAAGCTCTGCAATTGTGACTCTTCTGCCCCAATACGACGAAATCATAGCCAGGCATGCAAGCCCACATTCTGCCGCTTCGGTTTGAAGGAGCATCGGAAGTCGAGCCGAACTCCAAAAGTGATCATTGATATTGTTTGGTTGTGCGGTCATTTTGAAATCCCGCCAATCTTGCGAAGAGGATCGACAACTAGTTGGTATAGCCTTCTGTTCTGAATTGGAATGACAGACTGAACGACCATTCCTGATCGAAGTGGATAGCTTGTGGAGCCCATCTTGACATCTTGCTTCTTGAGACGCACCCGAATTCTGTATACCGGCTGTGATGACAGTTTCGCTGGCAAAGAATTGAATCCCGTATTGATGAAATCGTCATTTTGCATAGCAGAACGGGAGATGCTTTCGATAACGCCATAGGATTGTCCATATGTCTGGTAGGGGAAAGCTTCATAACGCAGCCACGTCTCTTTACCAGGCTTAACTAAGCCGATCGCTTTGGATGTAGCATAAAGTTCTGCGATAAGTTCTGAGCCGCCGGGCTCTATTGATGCCAATACTTTTCCACTATTGACGGTTTGGCCCGCGGACACCGTTATCCCGCTAACAGTGCCGTCGACAGGCGCCCTTATAAGCTGACGCTGATTAAACGACGATTCGGCGTCTTGCAGGTCTAGGGCAGCCAGATCCTGTGCGATCTTTGCCAAGTCACTACGGCCTTGTCGATTGCGATCGTCCTGAGCCGACCGCTCTGATATTTCTTCCTGACGCAACGATGACAAAGTTCGCCTTAGGCCAGCGAGTTGAAGTTTTGCCTGCAGTACTAAATCTTCTTCCCGGTTCACGTCCAATTGCGATACATAGCGAGAGGCAAAAAGCTTTTGAACTCTCTCAGCCGACGCCTGCGCTAGAGCAACGGCGCCCTGTTGTATTTTTATCTCGGACGCCAGTTCGGCGGTTTGCTGACTGAGCTCGGCTAGTCGGGCAGCACTCTCGTTGGCTCGGCCGGTAGCCCTAGCCTCGATCTCCCGTTTTTCCTGCATCGCAGCATTGCGGCGTTCCGAGAGTGTGCGCTTTATAACAGTTGAAGTATCTGCGCCGCTGTCAGTCATTGAGTCGGTTCGAATAGCAAACAGGATATCCCCAGCCTTGACCTGCTTGCCCTCATTTACATTTGAATAAAGCAATTGTCCCGTCTTGGGCGCAGGAACCCTGACCAATCCTTCCCGTGGCAAGAGCACACCTTCAATCTCTACCTTACTGGTGTAATTAAATGATCCAACAATTGTAACGGCCACTAAAGTCAACAAGACCATCACAGTCACAGCGAAGCGCTGATAGTTAGGATATTTCAAAACGATGGTACCGAATCTGCCAGAGCGAGCATGTTCTATCGCTTCTGCTCTAAAAAGGCCGATTTCTGCCAAAACCCGGGACGGTTCGGGTGAGGTGGAATCCTGTGTCATACTTATCCCAAATCGTTGAGCAACTGCACGCATGTAGGCTAGAAAGGCGCTGAGCGGCTAAGAAGAATCCATAAGAGGATAGCACCCGTGGCGACAAAAAAGATCATTGAAGCCGTCGTGAAAATCACCGAACGGTGCAATATTAACTGCACCTATTGTTATGTCTTCAATAAGGGTGACGAAAGCTACAAGACCCATGATCCCTATATGCCAGCGGACATGGTCGAGGCGCTGGCAGATTTCCTCGTTGCAGGCGCAGTAGACACCGGGGCAACACACATCAAGATCGACTTTCATGGCGGAGAACCGCTCATGATGAAAAAGCATCGTTTCGATGCCATGTGTGCTTTATTCGAGTCGAAAATCACTCCAGCATATGATTTGGGCTTCAGCTTGCAAACCAATGGCATGTTGGTTGATGACGACTGGATCCAATTATTCCGACGTTACGACATCGCCGTTGGCGTTAGCTTGGACGGGCCGGAAGTGGCAAACGATGTTGAACGCGTCGATCATTTTGGAAGAGGAACTTATCAACGTGCGAAAAAAGGCTTGGATTTACTGATTTCGGCTCGCCGAGAAGGGTTGATTCCCGGACTCGGCATTCTGACAGTAGCGAATCCCACTTTGGAAGCACATTCGCTCTACAAGCATTTCGTACACGATATGGAAATTGATTCGATCGATTTCCTCTTGCCAATTGATTCGCATGAGTCATTTGATGCAGCGAACGAAGGCGCTTATGGAGATTTTCTCTGTGCGCTTTATGATGCCTGGCGTCAAGACAACGATACCGCCACCCATGTGCGAATTATGGAGACCGTTCGCGGGTTTCTTTTCGGTGGACTGGAAGTTAGTTCGCAATATTGGGAAGCGCGCAATGGCGGAAACACAATTATCACCGTCGCGAGCAACGGTGATATCGGTCCCGATGATTCGCTTAGAACATTGAACCTCGGGATTTTCTCTAAGTTCAACATCAAGAAAAATTCACTTCTTGAGTTTATTAATTCGTCCGAAATTCAAGAGATAACGCGTGCGGAAAACTCTCTGCCCGATGGTTGCTGGGACTGTTCCTGGCAGGCAATGTGCAGAGGAGGTGCTGCCAATGGACGGTTGATTAATCGTTTCTCATCGGCAGACGGTTTTAACACCCGCTCCATCTTGTGTTCAAGTTTGCAAAAGTTCTATGCGCATGCGGCAGCCGACACGCTTCGGCTGGGGCTAGGTTTTGAAAAATTGCAAGCTAACCTGATACAGGATCCGAGCGTGATGCAACGATATGAACAATCCTGCAAATTCTCAAAGCAGCAGTTGCTCGTACCTGAAACACAACTTTAAGCTTTATGTCCGGAGACTCACTTATATGTTCATAAAAGAGGCAATTACAGTCCCTCAGAAACTCAGGAGCGGCGTAAGCGTGTCTTTTCTCTCCGAGTTAAGTATGCCGCCGGAACGCTTGAGAATTAATTCGGGCATCGGATTGGCAACGTCGGGCAACTATGATGCCAACGGATACGTACCTGTTCAGGACTGGCGCTCGCTCAGCAAAGCCGAGTTAGATATGTTGTCGCTCGGCACAGAAGATAACAGCGATGCAGAACATGTATGCATTTGGAAATTACCTGACGAGATCAACGCATCCTTTGAGAATTTCCGCAGTTCAATCTCCAAATATAACGATGAGCGTGCTGTGGGGAATTTGTTCTCCCACCGACTCTACAAACGCGGACGAGGTCAACTCATTGACATGATGCGTGCGGCTGGCGTGAAGAATCTCTACACACTTGGTCATTGCGTGGGCCCATCAGGTCGTGTTTCTACAAGTATTCGTAATGATGGAATGTTCGTTGGCATGCATGTAGATACATATCTGAATTACACCGTTGACTCTCGCAAGGAGGGGTTTCCCTGCAGGATGGCGATTAACCTGGGCACTGAGCCTAGACATTTGCACTTCATAAACCTGAGCATGAGGCAAATTGCCAGAGAGTTGGGGTCGGAGAATCAAGATGCGAATGCGATCGCGGCGGAGTTCCTCCGCGTTAATCAAAATTATCCCGTTATCCAAGTCGAAGTATTGCCGGGTGAAGTCTATACGGCACCGACCGAAATCATGATCCACGATGGAACTACGCTGCATAAGAGTTTGATAGATGTAACGACCACCCTGCTAGGCGATTTCACGGCAAGAACGCTTAGGTCGCTGCAAGATTCAATCAAAAATAAGGCCGAACAGAATTTATTTGACAGTGCCAACTTAGCCGTATAGTCTAAGTTTGGTGTAACCTTACCAACCAAACGCAGAGGCAAAAATGAACAATCAATTGAAGCATTTGAAGGATCAACTGGCTACGCAGGGCATTTCCTCGCCTGAGTCTATGGCGGTTTCCGGCCCGATTGAGTTGCCTGCGTGTTCTTGGGGCGAAATTTCTGGCGGTTTTGGCCAAGTAACCTTCCAACAAGGCTTTGGACAGACTGTTACTTATAATGCACAAGGTCAAGTCATCTTTGCACAAACGACATTCCTTCAAGGTGTTCGTAATCAACAGCAGTAACAAAGGCTGTTTTGCGAATAGTTTAAGCAATTGAAAAAGCCTGCCCAATTTTTTGGGCGGGCTTTTGTGTGCTCAGGCTATTATATTTCGACAATTCCCGTACTTGATGCGCTTCGTGTGTTAGGCCAACAAGATCGAATCAAATGCCGAGCGCTGCGCGCCAGAGCCAGATTTGCCCTTAGGCCTACTTTTGGACTTGCGCCTAACGAAACTCTGTTTACTTAATCGCTGCAATTTTCTTTGTAAAGTTTAAGCAGATTATTTTGGCCCCAAAAAACTCAGTTCCTAGAACGCCATCGACATTAGGAGCAACGAATTCCCGAAGCGGAATTCTCGTTCTACCAAAGTCTTTAGTACCTAAACTGAAACGGTTAAAGATGTGGCTCGAAATTTCGGTATCAGGATTTAGATTAATGGCGGAAGGGCGAAGTACGTTTTCGCTGGCGCCAGTATCCCACTGAAATATCAAGTCGCCATCATCAGTGCCCACTTTCGATTGCACGACCCCGCTTACCACTTCGAACGAAATAGGGTTAGTCATCCCGCATTCTTTCTCCGCAGCAGCTGAGGCTGGAGGGTATATGCGAAGCTCATTATGTGGGTAGTCAAGCACAAGCGTGAAATTACGCAGTACGGCAAAACCAACGTAACCATCGACACCCGGAGTTGTGGTGGAATACTCGATACCGTCTACGGATCCAACGGATTGATCGCCGATTTTTACATCTGGTGCCGCAAATAGTTTGGCAGTAAATACTTGCCCCTCGCTATTCCGCCAACTTTCAACCTGGCTATCATATGTAACATCCAGTTTGGACAGTGCGGCTGGCGTCAATGCAATTCCCTTGTAGCCACCAAGATCTAAGATCAAGGTCACAGGTTTTCCTGACACGCTAGCTTGCAATGTAGGAAGGCCAGTTTGGGTGTTAAGCGGAACCGCCACATAGTCTTTGGCAACATTCGCATTTGGCTGCGTGAGCGCGATTGCCAGCGAAAGTATGTTAGATATTACCATGATCAACTTACTCCTACTTTAAAGCCACTTTATAGCGGCAAATGTTAGCACAGGATGGATCTAGGGCAGCGCTTTAAACGTCGGCATTGAACACCTGTATAGGTTGAGTTTAGGCAGCTAAGGACAGCGTGTGTATTATTGTTGAGGCATCGCGTCAGCGCCATAAATGGAGTCTGGATGTTGCTTGGTTTTAGCAGATGAGCCACGCTGTGAAGTCGCTGAAGAGGCAGTCGCCGCGTTTGCCGTGGCTCGGGTCCAATCACAATTGTAGAGTCCGACTCTCCGTTTAACTCTTGGTCGGGTTATGTGGCGATCGGCCCGTCGTAATAAGCCACGCTTGACGAAGTGCCTCGGCATCAACGGCCGCATGATGTCGTTTGGCTTGAGCTTTTGGATTCACTTCAAACCAGTCTTCCAATGCTAAGGTCATCGGCCCTTCGCGCAGCATTTTCGTCATGATAAGACTGGGAAGAGCGCCGCAGTCTGCGGCCTCGGATGCCGATAGATCAAAACCGGCGAGTGCGTGTTGAAGCAACACTAAATCGTTCTGGAAGTCTGCTAGTGCACAGGGCTCTGGAATTCCAATCAAGAAAGCACGAAGTTGCCGTGTAAATTCGATATCAGATAGGGCCTTCTCGCCTCTCTCCAACAAAGGGTAAACCGTGTGGCGTACAAACTCCGTGGGATGCATCGGCAAGGGGTCGCGTTCGGCATAGAATCGAACAGCGCCCTCCTCGCTCACTAACGCAAGGCTGACCAGTTCTTTGCCGAGCGGGTCTGCCCATTCGGTATCGAGAAAAAGATAACTAGGCAATATCTAGTCCTCAGTTGATAAATCGTTTAGTTTACGTTTTAAGCCAGTTGCATAAATAATCTATGCATTATTAAAAAATCATAAACCCTAAATCCTTAGTGCTCGACTATATAAATGTTTAGTCGTATTAACAGGTGGAATCAACACCTGCCATGCCACCTAGCGGCCTCTACGGTCGCTTTAATTCGTTTTTCGAGACGAGAAACAACATCACTCAAAGGCGAAAAAACAGCCTCGCCTTGGTCGAGCTTTTTCATACTGCTACGTACTTGTTCTTGAAACCAAGAATCATGCTCGGCAAATGAGGGGGTTTTCGTCATCTCACGTTTTATCGTCTTTCTCGTCTTCATCTTGAACCTCCACGAATTCAGCTGATGCTATCGCTTCATCAATCTGAGCCCGGGATAGCCTGCCAAACTCTTTCGCCATCGGTTTCAAGGCTTTAATTCTTTGTAGCCGTATCAACAAGCAATTTACTCTCTCCGCATGCAAACTATATACCGAGGCTGCCTGCTTCGGGTTACGGAAGAAGCGATCTACACCGGCAAGCGAATCATTGTTAGCCGGTGTACAGACCATCGCAGACCAGCGCCTGTAGCCGGCAAGATAAGGTCCTATTTGCAACGATGCACTTAAGAAAATCCGATACATTGTGATCATACTTACAGTGGTCGCGCTAAGACTGCAACATCAATACCGCCCGAGATCTTGCCCTCACCCTCACGTCATCTTTGGGTCGACTTAAGTCGATCGATTTTCAATTTAGCTAGCTAGGATTAGCTGATGCCCATTCAGACCATTGACGCTTCTCTTCTTCGACCATAGCAATGTCAACGAGCCTTGGGCGAAATGCAGCGATGTCAGTTGTGGGCTCAGTCGCGAAAATTGCGCGATGTGCGTGACGAGCAATCATCCGATTGATACGTAGAGCGTTGTCGCAGTTGATATGAATTTCTCGGGATAGCCCTTTCTGGCCAATTTTCGTATACATCAGCCATCGCGGACTCACCGGCATCAGGATTTCAGTCCCAGGACTTCCCCAGCCACCCCCAAAGTCAAACTGACCTTCAGACTGGTAGTTAAGCTTTATTACGGGATCGTCCGTAGTGATCCACTCCATGTCATTTGGTGGCACCATCAATGACCAACGATGTCCATGGAGAACTCTCGCAGTTTGAGAGAGCAGATGCTTGATCTGGAAAAGCCAGTAGCCACGCCCGATATCAGTCTCCACCCTCATGACTCCACCATCCCCATCCGCATTGGGGGTCGTTGACACCCTTATTGGCAGCAGATCCGAATATTTTGGTGGTGAACTCGTATTCATTCTCCGGGGTCGATTTTTCTGCTCCAGTTCCCGGACGGTTGTCATGGTAATTTCCTCCACCATCTGAGGCACCGTCTCGCGCCACCGCTTCAGACCTTCAAGCAATCGAGCTGGTGTCCTCAAGTCTTGGGCTGCCAAAAATCTGACAAGATTCCACCAGTCATCCTTTGAAAGTCTCCTGCCCGCAACTACCGCATTGATGGCAGTAGTGGCGGGAGACTCAAACTCTGCTTCAATCCATCGCTCAAATTCGTCCGATTGACTTCCGCCGACGATACGTGTGTACAGATGCTCATGGCGTGCGATGCCTTTGATGTGGGCAAGTTTCCAATGCGGAACCTTTTCGGATGAGACGAGCAAACGATACATCTGTATTTGCTTGCCGTCTCTAGACCACTCCCGGAGGTACATTTTTGGAACAAAATGACTATTCTTTTTGAACTCTTCCATTTGGGTAATCTATATTCTATTCCGTCATTCGTTACTGGGTCAGACTGACTTTCAATATGATTTTAGTCAAGTTCTGCTTTGGGTCCGAAGCAGCAGGTCAACACCGGCAAGCTAGTCTGCGTTAACCGGTTTGCAGCCTAGGACAAACCAACACCTGCAGATGTCAAAAGTCTAGTTTTGAATGATGCGAAATATTATCGCCCCAATAAACACTTGCAGAATCGTTAAAGTGGATAACCCTCCTTCAATTGGTGAGGGTTAGCACGGTTTGCTGCCGTGGAGCTCGATAAAGTGAATTCCCGCCAATCTAAACTCATTACATTGAAAAACCTATGGAAAATCCAATGCAACCACATGCTTCAATAGAAGATCAAAGCCGCATAACTACTGACACGCTGATCACAGACATATATAAGTACCTTGTCTCAAACCCCATCACCGCATTAAGTGCAGTAGTGTTCTCTACCGGCAGCTTATTCATTGCATTGCATTTTTATCAAATTCACTATGTACCTATTTTTACGTTTGATTCGGTGATGCCAGTCGCTGGAATGGCGGCTTTGTTAGGTGTCTTGTTTGTGTTTGCAATTCTTGCAATCGTTGTTGCACCAAGTTTGGTCTATATTAATTTGGCAGAACAGCACCTACTTAGCGTTCCCTTATACAAAGGGAAAAAAGATGCACCTGACCAAATACAACAAGACGCTACTTTTGAAGACGATTCAAAAAATGACGATCCCGATAGCCAGCAGGTAAATAGTGAAACAGTCAATCACAAAAAACCGAATTTCGTTAAAGAAATGTCAGCATCCTTTCTTTCTGCATTCTTGGCGGTTGCCGTTTATAGCCTTGTACTAGCGTTTAAAATCGACTGGGCAGTAATTGTGTTCTTTGTTTCATTGGTGTGCTGCCTAGCTGCAAATATTGCACTCGATTCTGTCCCACGGGCGCGTAGCAAAATGCTAGAAAACCCTAAGACATGGGCATTTATAATTATCTTATTCACTTATCTAACATTCCTACCGTTTCTTATTACGGCGTTTAGCCAGCATCTAGCTACGACGAAGCTTGGTTTTTACGTTTCGGGGTTCTTTCTGTTGATTACCGTACTATTAATACACCATGGACTTTATCTCAGTTACCGCATGCCATGGAAGCTAAGAGTCATCGGACTAATTATGATGTCGGTTGCTTTGATATTGATGACCAATATTTTTGGCAATTTACCTAAAATGTTAGCATCAAATTTAGGCTATGGAATGATTGAAAATGCGGAATTAGTTATCACCAATGATGCTTGCTTATCAATGAAGACTCATATAAATACAGTCTCATGCAGCGTTGCAAAAACAGAAAACCAGCGTTATCGATTACGTAATATTTTCATATGGTCAAAACTCGGTGAAACTTATCTGATTTCTGACGCTGATAATTTTGAATCTGCCAAGTTTGTTGTTGAGATTCCTAGAGATCAAGTGATTGGCTTTTCTAGGGTGCTCAGCCACGACAAAAAACGGAACAAAACTACTGATGAAGATAAGGTTAAAATGGCTCTCCCACGCCCTACCTTAGAAGCGATGTAGTTCTTGTCTCGGCACAGTAACGCAATTGAGATCGCGACCGATAGTTCGACAACGTCGTGGAACCCACCGAAGGTGATTTTCGTGCCGTATACCGTATCAGAACTAACAATGCATACAACGACCTGATTTGCGACGATGCGCTTGAGAAAGAGGGTTCATGGACAGAACCCAAAGTAGGTGAGCCAAAATTATCCATAGTGTGTATTCACAGAACTTACTGAATGCAAACTATGGGTTCACTTCATAAGCTGCAATCTTCTAAAGACGAATCCCGCGCAGTCTCCTAGCTCTCGCCCTGCGACGTCAGCATCCATGCCATGACCGCTGGCAAGTGTGTCAATTCCTCCCAAAAAGGTAGGGTAATCTGCCACCTTTCACCCCGCGCCGTTGAAAATGGCAAAATAAGTCCATCGAAGCCCTAATAGTTAGGGAATGAGGTGACAGGTCATGAAAAAAGTGAAAGCGCTCACGGCCCTACAAGAATTAGACCGCCGGGGCATCTATGTCCTGAGCAAGGGCGACCTGGAGAAGCTGTTCCCGGACGAGAGCGAAAAAGCGCTCGAAAAGTCACTACAGCGCCTAGTACGCGACGGCATTTTGCAGCGTGTTGCAAAAGGCGTGTACCTCAACAACTTTTCCACCATCAAGGGCAAGCGCAATGTGATCGAGGACATCGCTGTCGTGCTGAGGCGATCCTGCTTTTCTTACGTGAGCCTGGAATCGATGCTATCGGAATACGGAGTGATTTCGCAGACCCCGACGCGACGCATCACAATTATGACGACGGGCGCAAAGGGCACTTACGACACCCCCTATGGAACCATCGAGTTTTCCCATACCAAACGTCGGCCGCTTGAGATCATCAAGCGAACGCAGACAGCAGACAATCACTCACTGCGCATCGCAACCAAGCAAGCGGCGGTGCAAGACCTCATCCGTGTTGGGCGCAACACGCAAATGTTAGCTCAATCGGAGATGAGTGATGGATGAGCAAGACTTCAATGAATTGGTATCGCTTGCCATGCAACTCCCAGGTCGCGCTTGCTCAGGACATAGATGTCCTCGATCACATTGCGCTTGCCCGTGATGGCGTTTGTGCTCGCAGCTTGAGACTACGATTTAGTGGCGGTTGACGACCGATCTCTAAAAGACACGGGCTTCATCGTTGGCACCCACAGTATGTAAAAAGCATCCAAACTATGGGCTTCTGCCCATCCAGCACACAAGCAAGCATTCTGAACCCAAGCGCATGGTTAAATTTGAATTATCCTTTAAACATGATGTTTCGTATATTTAAGGATAATCGTTTATTTCATAAAGCCTTACATCATCGTACGTATCTCCATTGATGAGATGCGTACGGACTTATCTAAAGTCTTGCGCTTCGTATGTAAGGAATTTCATAACCCATGATCATTTCGAGCATTCTTGCCTGTTTGTCGATAGATTTTATTTTAAAGATAAAAGTACCCTGACACATCAAGTTTTTTAACGTGCCGTCCGATGAACGTTTTCTTATTGCCAAGGCAAATCTTGATTTTAGTTTTTCGATATCTTCTACCGAATAATTTCGAAACCTTGCAGTTCGGTAATGCACGCGATATACGCCGCGTACCCGAAGTGCAATCAGCACGCGTGCGCTAACGCCTAATTCCTTCGCCGCCATCATCGCCGTTAATGGCGCACAGGCGGAGGTTTTCAATTGGCGCACCCAATCCAAATCCACCATGAAATTGCGATTAGCTTTTTTAAAGGCAGCACGCTGTATCGGGACCTCATCCGTCTCAATCCATTGCTGCAAGGTTCTTACATCAATGTTTAGTAATTCCGCTGCTTCCGTGAGTGAGCCCCACCGACCTAAAAGCGGTAAGGTGACGTGTTTACGTTCCCCACGCAGCAGTCGATCGCGATTCCAGTATTTGGCACCAAAACGATAGACCTCATCGGTAAGGAACGTGAACTGCTCTTTTCGGGATTTCATATGCTTGCTCAATCTTAGAAAAGCCCAGTGAAACACTTGCCGGAAATTTCGGTTGTAGCCTACCGAAGATACCTTACTGTCGTGTGCTAAATTTTCGGCATAGTGTTTTTCAAGAAACAGATGAAAATTATGCGGCCAGTTAACCAACGCATCGGCCACCCGCTCGATATATTGCTTTAGATCTGGCTCAATCTTTTCTTTGACTTCATCTTCTCGAGTTGATGCCTGATGCTCGTGCATCAACTCGCTCAACACCAACATCAGGCGACTGATGGCATAAAGATCCAGATGCAATAAGTGCTGAAACTCCGGCGGTGGCCTTTGGATCAGAGCATCTTGGTACAAAGAAAACCGCATCGCCGAAAGTAATTTCGCCAGGTTGACCGAACATTCTTTTCGGCTACCTTGGACGGTAAGATCGGCCAAGCAATGGCATTGACCAACACGGGGGCGCCCCCAGCGCAGTGGTCGTTTACATTGTTCACAATGTGTGAGCAGGGGAATGCGGTGAAGGGGACACCAATTAACCACTAATAAGTGCCAAAGTGCTTCGTGTCGTCCTGTATCGGCAACGCACAACGGGCAGATACGAAAATCTGCCGTCTTTGCCTCGCGGACGCGTAGGTTGGTCCCCAAGATATTGACATAGGCTTTATGCATACCATTGGTGGGTAATAAACAAACACGCTCGGCGTTGCTTATATTGATGCCAGTGATGTCTACCAACTCGCGTGGTGTGACATAGCGATAATTGGCAAGCGTCCAGCGTCGTGTTAAATGCGACGTAATGTAATTGGGTGTCGGGTATCCATTAGCCGCTGCTAGTGAGTGCAAATAGCCGGAGAGTGTTTCGGTGGGGTGCGGTGGGGGCGTTAATACGAGCATCAAAGTGCACCGCCCATAGCATCGCGCAATTGGCGTTTATTCATACTCGACGGTGCTTTGAGTGAAGCGGTCGATGTCGAGCCAATCACCACTTTCGCACTGGTGTCTTCGTGACGCTCCTGTGTGGCGTACCCCATCACGCGTTGAGCAACATCGCGACGCGAACACGCTTCTAAACTAGCAAAAAAAGGGCCACCCTCGAGCGGGAATTGCGATGCCGACCAGATCGCGTCCATATAGGCGTTGGATAAATCCTCGATTCGAATTTTTGGCGTGTTTTGCGCAATCGCACGACTGACTGCACGGTCGATGAGTTTTGCCAATAAACCCACGCGGCCGGATGTCGCCAGAAAAAAACGAAGCCCTATCTCATCGGAACTCATATCCGGCAATTCAAACGGATGCAGCTGATGAGAAAATTCTTGCAGCACGCCTTTGAACTGCAGCCGCATTTTTTTATTGTGCCAATCAAATAGCGGCATGATCAGCGTGGCATCAAAACGATTCGCCAGCTGAACATTGGTTTGAATTACCGAGCAAGATTCGGGCAAGCCTGCGGCCACCAAGGCCCATTGTTTATGTTCAATCAGCCCCTTTAACCAATCCACAGAAAGGGCTAATTGCGCTCGTTGGCCCTTGTCGACCAGGTGCTGAAACTCATCGATAATTATCATCTTGCAACCCACAGCATCGAGCATCATCTGCAGTCGCTGCGTCTTGTTGGATTGAGCGCCCCGTGCCCAATAGGGATCGCCCAGCGCTTTCAAAAGTTGTTCCAATATTGCACTGACGGTGGCCTTGGCCGGTGCCGGTGCATACACGACGCTTTGCTGACGGCCATCGGGGTTTCGGTCGGGCAGATAGCTTTGGATAAAATCTTTTAGTACGCACGATTTCCCGGTGCGTGATTCGCCCACAATATGCAGGCACACTGGTGTCGCGCTGTGGCCAACACTTTCATAGCTTTCGATAAGGCGCTCGTACGTCGTTTTATACGCCACGTGATCGATGCGGATAGAATCGACAAGATTTTTATACTGAGTGAGTAAGTTGACGTTATTTTTTATATCATTTTTCATTATGTTTTTCCTTGTTTTTTTAG
Source organism: Arenimonas sp. (assembly GCA_043721835.1). Lineage (GTDB taxonomy): Bacteria > Pseudomonadota > Gammaproteobacteria > Xanthomonadales > Xanthomonadaceae > Arenimonas. The sequence continues at coordinate 45,279 of JAYSQD010000105.1, forward strand.
AGGCGACGGCCGGCAAACACCGGCACGTCATCGCTGTCCTCATGAATGGAATTTTCTGTATTAACAATTTTTGCGGGCACAGGCGTGCTCAACGGCGATGCGATAGGTGCCATCGACGGCATTGCCGAAACGTCATCATTTGGCTTGAGAGGCACCACGTTTTGCATAAATCGCGCCTGGCGTTTGCGAGAATCACGCTTTACCAAACCCATATCTGCTCGCACGAGCTCTCGTATGCGCTCACGCGCATCAAACAGTGAAATTTCACGTGACTGATCATCCATCAGCCGACGTTGATACCGCTTGCAAACCTTATGCTGCCATCGGTTCATACCGCTGGCATAATCCACGTCAAGTGCAGGCACACGAATTAATGTTTTATTTTCCGGGCTGACCACAATAATGGATCCGATGTTGTCGTCAATCACGCGGATTTCGACATCAATTTCAGAGCCGTAGAGCTCACGCACCAAACGCAAATCGTGAGAGTTGTAAAATAAACTATCGAACTCGACGCCCTTGTGCGTGAGTCTTCGTTTCTCAACTTTGCCAAAGGCGGTTTCTACCGAGATTGAATTACTCGGCAACCAACGATCGACCGATTGAATGCCTTGCCTCCAAGCCTCAGCGGGCGTCGTCCCTATGCCACGGTGAATTGTTTGGTGGTAGATATCGACAATCCATGTCAAGAGCATTTCGCGTAATGTCGATAGTTTGACCACCGCAGTTTTGGCTGGATTGTAATCGGCTTTTTCAAAGATATTAGAGAATGTCTTTCCAGGTATATTCGTCAAAAATCCTGTATTCACCGTGCCAAACATCCGCTCTATTTTCCCTTTATACCAAGGTTGCTTTCGTGGGCAAAATTGCACTTTGATCCCGAACCGCCCGGTGCCTTCTTCAATCGCTTGCCCGTGAAAATCAAGTCCGTTATCGACGACCAAGGTACCCATTACTCCCCAAGCATCCCAGGCATTTTTAATGGCGGGGTAAAGCTCAAGTTGCGTAGTTTTAGGCATTAAAGCGTGGCGCAAGGCGTGGCTTACGCTGACGTTACTCGGCTCGTCGAATTCGATATAAAAACCCAATACATAACGACTGTGCTCATCGAGCACCAACGTGAGCCATGGTCGCCCCAGCGGCAGCCCATTTTTTTCATCCACTACCATCAAATCGAGACGTCCGTGATCCATGCTCGCACGCACCAACGGCTTTTCCGCCAACGCGCCGCTACCCGCAGCACGGAACTTAATATCGGCAATGCGTTTACCGAAACGCGCTACACAGACATCGTACTTGGGGAGCTCTTCTATTTTTCGTCGAAAGGCCGAGAACGAAGGACGATTAAAATACTCGCTCGGCAAGCGTCCAACATTCTCTTTGGCGATAAGACCTTTGACGCGATGGTAAGCATCTGCCATCGTTGGTCGCTCCAGGCTGAGATAATCCGACTCGATCACATCGTCCATAATTTGAATAATTTTTGGGTTCAGTTTGTCCGAGGTTGACCCTTTTTCCACATCGCGATTCACCAAGGATCGAATATCGTCTCCCGAATAACGATACATTCGAATCCAACTTGCCACTGTGGTGAAATGCGGCGGTTTGCCGAAGACATCTTTGTATTTGGATTTTTGTACGCACTTCCAAATGTCTTCTATGATGGGCACGATGATAGATTGAGTAATCGGTATTTTCAGCAATTTACGAACGAAAATTAGTTTCGCTTCAGCACGCCTCCACAGAGTTGGTGGGCACGATTGTTGAAAAGCATCCACCACGGCAGCATTAAGCGCAGCGGCTTCAATCGTATTCGGCTTTGTGATGATGGCTTGGCCATCAGAAAAGTGCAGCTCACCGGTTTCCCATTTTTTTAATAGTGCTTCAGTTTTATGTTCAAAAACGCGACCAGTGGCAATTTCTTCTAGCTGCCAAGTTCCGCGTTCCAATTCTCGATCTATCCGAAACCGCGTTTCACCAATGGTGAGACGCTGGCCTATTTCAAAGCTGCCGACGGCCATAGCGCGTTCTCCTTGATAGTTAAGGGATTGACGGACACCATTGAATCGGTAGTTATTTTTTGACTCAAGTCGACATGTATTTGCCCTTGAAGAATTAATCGAGCTATCCAAGCCGCCTCAAGCTCCCCAGAACGATGCCAACCAAAATACGCCAATGGTAAAAACTCTGATTGACGAATGGCATGATGCGCAGACAAAGACCAGATATCTGTCGGTTGCTCGCGCCCCCGCAATAAAAGCGCATGGGCATTGTCGAGTCCAGCGCCGGATCGAATAATATTTTCTGTCACCACGTGGTAAGAAAAACCCAATGGTTTTAATAAGGCTTTTAGTAATTCGGTTCGTCGATTAATGTCTTCATCTAAATCACGCTCAAATTTCACCTCCACGAAGTAGCGATTACTCTTCGCCACCACAAAAAAATCAGGGACGTGCCGTCGTAATATTCCGTCTTGAAAATAATGCAACACGGCGGGCTGCTCAGCGAAGCTTTCAACCTTTGGACAGGCATCGAGTAGATAGGCGCAATCGGCCTCTAGTGCAGATTCGCAGTGAACACTTCGATCTAGTTTGACCGATAGAAATTTTGTGGTCGGTCGCATCGCACCGCGATGGATTAGTTTGCGTACCCGATGCTGGCCAGGCTCGGGCAGAGTCGCGGAAATCGGTAAAGCCATTTGCAGCGGTAGAAAACGCGGCAGTATTTGAAGCAACGAGCGCAGTGCCCGCTGCCTTTGAGCAATTAAAATAGTCATAAAGGATCATCCGAACAGGCTCAGTGGCGACGTTTAGGCTCGCCACCAAGCGTTTTAGAAAGATCCGGGCATGCCTTCCCCGTCAGGCTCAAAATAAATCGCCTGAGTCTGTTGACTTGGTGGGGTGAGCTGGAGCAATATGCAGGTAAGTGATCATGCTTTACTGCTTATTTAAACCCAGACCTCCTGCAAGAGTTCTGGGTTTTTGCTTTCTAGGCCCGGAAGAAAGTGTATTTCCCCGAGTAAATTAGGTCATGAGTCACCTCCTGGCAGCTTTTCATCACTGTCTGTCTTGGTGTTGAAAGCCATTGCCAGACTCGTCAAGTATTCGGCAACCGCTGTCGCCGTCGCAAACCATCCTTGCCGACCGGAAATTCTATACGTAGCGACATTCAAAGAACCTCGCCGTCTGGCCTGTCGAATCGCCCCTAAACTTGGATACCTAAGCACTTCTACAAGATCAGCCAAGGTCAGCAGCTCTCCATAGCGCACGACAAGCCGAGCCTCTCGACGCGCTACTTCATCTAGCGTTAGCGTCTTGTTATCCATAGTTAAAGCATCTCTGTACTGCGGGGTTGTCTGAAGTATCTTGCATCGAGAAATGCATTTGTAGTGGCAAAAACCACCTGCAGGGCATACATTCAATTTTCGACACTACTTTCATTGCCGAACTACCTCGTTCATGACGTCAGCCTAAACCCCAATGCAAAACCAAAACACTCGTTCTTTATGACTAAGCATCCGTTAAGCAACTCCGAATGGCGGCAACTGCGAGGAGAAATCTGGTGGGCTTACTGCCTGGCGACTAGCGGTGTTAGTGCTTACAAATTCGCGGACCAGTACCTCGGCGGCCCAAAGGCAGAAACTAAGCTGGTTTATAAGTGGCAAAATAAACAAAACTGGCCAAGTCGCAGCACCGTTCAAAAAATATGTGCGGCAGGAACAGGGGATTCAAAAAAAGCACTGCCTGAAGCCTTATGGCTCTTCGATGCATTTGGCTTATTGAAGAATGAAAGATGTAAAAAAAACCAATTAAAAGATTTTTTTGACAGCTGTTTTAAAGCAGCCGGCAAAGATGATGAAGAACATCGGTTGTGGTCGTTTCCCGATCACTCAACGAATAGAACAATCGTTTCATCAAAATCCGACATTGATCCGTTGGTTGAACGATCCGATTTTTTTGGGTTTTTGGCTATTGTTGCTCTCGTGAGAGAAGCCGAGTCCTTGCACAATTTTGATGCGCACCTGCAACGGTGTAAGGCGATGTGTCAAAGTTTTGATGCCATTGCAAAACTACCCTGGGTGCAACCTTCGGCTGCATTACTTAAAAAAAGCTTGGACTCGATAACAGGGCGCGTTCTTCTGACAAAAATAAACCTCCTGTCAGAAGCTGAATCGTATGACAGGAAAGATTCAGAACCCACACATAAAGATGCCCGCTTTTCGAACGCACTCAAGCAGCTGCTTGGAGCTTATAACGCACAGTAAAATGTGATCAATCTAAAATACAGTTATTACGTAACAAGCACTGAGCGCATGAAAGCAAGGACAGTTGAAACGTTCGACCATATTGAAGTATTTAATTCAAGTTCTTCTAACTTTTTAACTGCTGCGGTATCTACTGTGGCGGCCATATCAAACGTCCCGATCATGGCATTGGATTGAGATTCAGAGGGCGCCGACTGATTAGAATCTTGTATGAATACCTTTTTTGCAGAGTAACGATCTTTAGAGACCAGAACCACATTTACAGGCAAATTATCATAAATTGATTCTCCACCGAGCTCATATATTCGGCGAATTCGACTTATCTCAGAGTCAATACGAATAGCAATTGCAGCATAAGTAGTATGCGGAATATTCCCACTTTTTATCTGAAATCGCCAATTGTAATGATCTACCGGATTATCGAAGGGATAAAGCAAATCCAGCCCTAAATACAATAGGCGATCTAATGCAGATTGCCCTAAAGCAATCGCACACGAATGAACCTCAATCGCTAACTCGCAAAGCTCGGGCGGACCTAGATTCGTATGATGTGAGTTATCGGGTATCCCAGGGTAGCATTTCATTAACAAATCAAAATACTTATTGTGTGCCTGCTGTAATAGAGTAGTAATTTCCATCTTATTCATGTGACCAATACCACCTATCAAGTTCGCGCAAGGAAATTGCACCTTTGAACACTACATTGATATTCGCTCAAAAACAAACTGACTTGTAAGTCAGAAATTCCTCGAAATAAAAGCAGCACGTTGACGTGTAACGTAAGTCCAGAAAACTTGACTCAGTAATGCTTATTGCACACGCCTCAGACTTGTAAACTTGGTTTTTGATAATTATATTTCGTGGTTGAATTCACCCTAATCAAAGGGCACCCCCTAGAAAAGCAGTCTCTTTATTTATCAGCCATAGCTTGTTTGAACTTCTTGAACATTTGATCGGATATCAAATATAAGTTGCCGCGAGGTCTCGAACATGCGACATAGAGTTTATTTCTTGTTTGTGAGCTTATTTCCCTCAGCGTTTCTTTTTCAAACGCCTTGTAGGATTTTTCATTGAGAACCACACAGACATCTTGGTAGTTATCCGCACCTTTGGAGTTGCCCCAATTCTGCGAGAAACATCCATACTTATAATGCTCTTGATAAAAAAGCTTGATTGTTCTATCGCATAAGTGAAGGCGATCTGCGTCATCTTGGTGATCAAGAAGTACGGCGTCGGTCTCGCGGTCAGAATGCGAATAAATCTCGATGCCAAGATGTGTACGAATAAACTTGCACACCGACAGGCTGCATCTGTGGCTATTTGCTAGTGAGGCCGTATCCACCGCTAACCCAGCTATCTCAAAGCGCTTCTTATAGTTATCGTATTCATCGTGTAGATTCTTGTTTTTTGCCCCATCTTGGCTAGTCACAAACGTATGCTGGTGGAAATCTCCCACCATGAGGCAATCAACATTGCTACGACACATAGCCATTAATAGCTCGAAATCGTATCCGCCGAAATCCTGTACTTCGTCGATGCACATCACATCAAAATATTTTTCAATTCGCCGCACCACATCGTCCACTACCTGCTTGGTGTTCAGTAGCCTGGCAATCCGGTTGTGATACAGCCTCCGGTATCTATCTACATAGAACGCATCATTGGTTCTTTGCAGCTTCATGGTCCACTGCGGCGGCTGGTCGAAGTTAATACCTTTGGTTCTCATCTGCATAATAAGAAAAGGTTTGTAGCAGAACCCGTGCAGAAAAGTGAAATAGGACTGTAGAACGACGTTCGAAGGGAAAAATCCAAATCGCTCGATGATCTTGATTCGTAGATTGAAAAGATTGTTATCGGTATATGTGATCAACAGGAATCGCCGCTCAAGATTGCGGATTCAACCGGTGGACGCAACAGTTTGGTTAAATATAGCAGCAGGCGTTTGGTAGTCCAGAGTTTTCCTGGGGCGTTGATTTAATCTTCTTGC
>JAYSQD010000106.1:0-8110 GCA_043721835.1 Arenimonas sp.
GCCTGCCTGAGATCCTTCATCACCCAGCTAAATGCCATGCTGCGCGATGGCACCGAATGGCAGGCGGCAACTATCTGATGCAGACAGTTGCTCCTACGGGCAATGCAGCACAAATCTTGATTGATATTTACAGAATGTTAGGCACCGACCAATCAATTGGTGTTTTTTGTCCACCGACCAACCAGCGATTGGCGGCAGAAAAATGTCCGCAGCCCATAAAGCCGCGATAGGCAGAAAGTGGCGAAGGATGTGGCGCACGCAACACGCAATGCTTGCGTGAATCAATTACGCGGCCTTTGGCTTGCGCATAGCTGCCCCAGAGCATGAATACCAAGCCTTCGCGTTCGATATTTAATTGCTCGACGATATGATCGGTAAAACCTTCCCAGCCTTTATTCTGATGGGCACCGGGCTTGCCGTCTTCAACCGTCAACACGGCATTGAGTAATAACACGCCCTGATTTGCCCAATGCAATAAGCAACCGTGATTGGGTTTGGCGATACCGCAATCGCGTTCGATTTCGGTATAAATATTTCTGAGCGATGGTGGAATATCGATGCCGGGCAATACTGAAAAACACAGACCATGCGCCTGGCCCGGGCCGTGATATGGGTCTTGTCCAAGAATGATTACTTTGACTTGTTCAAATGGCGTTGTATTAAAGGCGGTAAAAATATCGGTGCCGCGCGGATAGATTTTTTTGTCTTTGGCTTTTTCGTTTCGCAAAAATTCCGAAAGTGCACGCATGTCGGCTCGTTGCAGATAATCGCCAACGCGCGATTTCCAGGAGGCTTCGAGTTGGATGTTATTTTCTTGCATCTGCGCTGGATAGGCTGTCTAGAGGTGTTGTGGGAGCTGCTTAAGCAGCATTAAAACTTTCCGATTGCGATAACACCGACCTGTTAATCGCTGCCAAAGCAGCTCCCACAAAGTATAGACAATCATCCCATAGCGGTGAACTGTGACCTAGCTTTTAAATGCGTCGCAGAGTTTTCGCGCCTGACGGACGCTCCCACGGTTTCTGTTTATATTGTCTAGGTCGCAGGCCGTCCCGGGTCAGGTGAAGCCATGACCCGGGCTACGCAGCCCATAAAATTATTGCTTCTGCAATTTCGCGCGCATCTGTCTGCCAACACGTAACTGGAATAATAATTTCGTCACCAGCAAGCGTTCTTCAATTGGTTTTTGTACCAGGTCGTTTGCACCGGCACGCAACAAATCAGTTTGATTGGCCAGATTCGCATCACCAGTCATCACCAGAGCTGGCAATAAACCTTTTGGATAGCCGAAAGTATTGCGAATGCTTTGCAATAAATCCTTGCCGGTTAAATCGCCTTTCAGATAGACGTCGGTCAACACGATATCCGGGCCGGGAATACGGCCTTGCGCCATCATGGTTTCAAGGTGGGCGACGGCGTCTTCAACACAAGTAGCGTGTACTACTTTCAGGCCGTGTTTTTCGAGCATGCGGCGAGTTGCCATGGCCACCACGCGGCTGTCTTCCACATACAAAACTTCGCAACCGGCTTCCGATTCCGGTGCGACATAGCCTTTGATAAATGAAGCCAGCGCACTGAAACCCAGCGACTTGTCAAAATAATCGGTGACATCATCGGTAATCGAACGAGTTTCAAGACGTTCCTGCACATCGCCGGACACAACAATGATCGGGATATACGCTTGCGGTGTGTGTTCGCGAATATATTTCGCTAATTCAAGACCATCCATGTCCGGCAAACGCAGTGCCATCGTGACTAAATTAACGCTGCCCGATTGCAGGGCGGTTTTTGCTTCTTCAGCAGTTTCGCAACCAATAAACTCCATCGAACTGAGCTCTTGCCGCAACACACCTTCAATCATTTTGCGCACAACTTTTGACCCGTCCACGACCATGATGCGAGGTGTTGCGGTGTCGAACATTTTGAAACTAGGTGTATTCATAGGGTCTTGATTTACAAATCTGTAGGCCGAGTTTGCCTGAGATGATGGCCGCTGGCGAGCCATGCACCGATCCAGCCTAATATGGCGCTACAGGCGAGCAGGGCCAAGACCATCATTAAATCAGGTCCTTGCAGGGTAAATCGACTGTCATAGGTGGCCAACAATGGCCGCAAACGCTCATCCAACGCCAAGCCTGCGAACAGTGACAAGCCCAGCGCCAGCGCACCGGCGGCCAAGCCATACCAAAAACCCAGATATAAAAAGGGTCGGCGAATAAAACCATCGGTGGCGCCGAGCTGCTGCATCACCGCAATTTCTTCGCGGCGGCTGCCGATGTCCAAGCGCACGGTATTGCCCACAACGAGCAGTACGCCGAGACCAAATAGCAGGCTCAGAATCTTCAACATGCGCTCGCCCAGGCTCAGCCAAGCGTTCAGGCGTTGCCGCCATTGGCCATCGTGCTGCACCACATCGGCTTCGGGCCATAACTGCAAGGCTTCGGCCAAGGCCATGCCATCATCTTTTGGACGAATTTTCAGCACGCTCGGTAATGGATTGCTGCCGAGCAAATCGATGCTTTGCGCTAAATCGCTGAGCTTGCGGAATTCGGCCAAGCCCTCATCCGGGCTGACCACGGTGACTTTTTCAACATCTTTGCGCGCAGTTAATTTTTTTGCCAAGATATTGGCTTGCTCGAAGCTGATCTCGGGTTTCAGGAACACACTCATTTCGCGAGCGGCCTGCACGGTGCCGGAAACCCGCTGCACATTGAGCAATACCATTCCCAAAGCCAGTGGCATCGCCATCGCAATGGCCATCACGCCGACAATCAAGAAGGTCGAAAAAGGTTTCGAAACAATACGACCCAGGCTCGATAAAAAAGAATAAACATGCTGGTCACGCCAGGCACTTAAACGCGCCCCGAAGCTGCCGTTATTGGTGCGTGTAGCAGTGGGCGTGCTCATGGTGCCAGCTCCTCGGGCGCGATATCGTCCATCAGTTTGCCTTGGCTTAATACCAGTACGCGTTTACGCATCCGCTTGACCAAGGCCAGATCGTGGCTGGCAATAATCACGCTGCTGCCCTGCGCCGATAGACTGGCCAGTAGCACCATGATTTCTGCCGCGAGCGAGGGATCCAGATTGCCGGTCGGCTCATCAGCCAGTAACAAAAGCGGCTGTGCGATCAGCGCACGAGCAATGCCTACACGTTGTTGTTCGCCAGAAGACAACTCACTCGGACGGGTTTTTTCTTTCGATGAGAGGCTGACTTTTTCCAACGTTACCCGAACCCGTTTGCCGATTTCTTTTGAAGGCACGCCTTCGATCAATAAAGGCAGTGCCACATTGTCAAATACACTGCGATCCATCAGCAGATGATGGTCTTGATGCACCACGCCCACTTGCCGACGATGCAAAGCGACTTGCCGACCACGGATTTTCGCCAGGTTTTTATCATTCACCAAAACCGTGCCACGGGTTGCTCGTTCACTAAGATGAATTAATTTTAAGAGCGTACTTTTACCGGCCCCGGAATGCCCGGTAACGAACAACATCTCCCCAGCATTCACCGAAAAACTGATGTCACTCAAGGCATTATGCGGGCCTGCATAAGTTTTGCTAACAGCATCAAAACGCAGGACGGGCATAGGGTTCTCGGTGCACGTGTGTAGTGATATTTATTTTACGGGGTTTGTCTGCACATGAGAAAGGGGAAGTTTTGTGCAGGCCAAGCGGCTGGTTTTTGTGTTGACTAATTTTTACTTGCTCAAGCCGTACCCCAAAACTTCACCCGTTTCGCCAAGCGTTGCAGGAAAGATTCTTTCGATACGCCTACATTGTTCTGCGTGCCTGCAACGACGGGAATTTCAGCAGTGATAAGTGCTGCCGTATTGGTGTTTTCACGTGGTGGGCGTGGCGTGCGCGGCGGCCTTGGTTTGCCATCATTCGGTGTTGACGAACGCGGCTTCTCGCCAGGACGCGGCGAAGAAGACGAACGCGGTGCTCCGGGTTTATTCGGGCCACCGGGTTTACGGGCGCCGGGTTTGCTGCCGGTTTTACTATTGGCAGCGGCTTCGCGTACTTCTTTGTAGATCGAGGAAATACTGTCGTTTTCTTCGCCTTCCACCGATGGCACATGCACGCGTGGTGTACGCGGAATGGCGACCAGTAATTCGGCAGTAACAGCTTCGGTTGGAATTTTCTGTTCGATATAGGCTTCGATATCCGGCAAGCCTTGTGCATACATTTCGCAGGCAAAACTAATCGCGTCGCCTTCGGCACCGAGACGCGCGGTACGGCCAATACGATGCACATAATCTTCTGCATCGAATGGCAAATCGTAGTTGTACACGTGGCTCACGCCATCGATATGCAAGCCGCGTGCGGCGACATCGGTGACGACGATAATTTCAAGATCGCCACGCTGAAATTTCGTCAGCAGGCTTTGGCGTTTTTTCTGCGGCACGTCGCCGGACAAAACACCAACGCGGTAATGCGCTTTTTCCAAAGCCCGTGCAACGCGTTCTACCCAGGCCTTTGTGTTGACGAACACCATGGTGCGGGCGCCTTCGCTACGCGACAATAGGCCCAGTAACAACGGAAGTTTTTCTTCGTTGGCCGGAAAATACATTTTCTGGCGAACTTTGGCGGCAGTAATGAACTCGGTTTCGACGATCAGTTTTTCCGGCTCATGCATATGCTCGTAGGCGAGCTCGAGTACGCGGTGCGAGAGTGTTGCCGAGAACAATAAAGTCTGGCGCTCTTCGCGGCGTGGCAATTTGCGTAATAAAAAACGCAGGTCTTTGATAAAACCCAGATCAAACATGCGATCGGCTTCATCCAGAATGCAGACTTCGCAAGCATGCAAATGCACAACGCCCTGACGCACATAATCAATCAAGCGACCCGGCGTGGCGATAATCACGTCGCAACCAGCCTGTAATTGGGCACGTTGTTTGTCGTAATCGACGCCGCCGTAAATCAGGGCAAATTTCAGGCCTAAACTGGCACCGAATTTTTCGGCATCCTTGTGAATCTGGATCGCCAGCTCGCGCGTGGGGGCCAGAATCATGGCGCGGGGGTCGGCCGGGCCACGGTTAGCCAGCGCGGGTTTCGAGAGCAGTCTATTAAAGGCAGCGACCAAGAAGGCAAGAGTTTTGCCGGTACCGGTTTGCGCCTGACCCGCCACATCGCGGCCTTGCAGCGCGATTGGCAGGGTCATGGCCTGAATGGGCGTGCAGCGGTTAAAGCCCGCGGCTTCCAGGCCTGCTAATAAATCGGGGTGTAGGTTAAAACTCGAAAAAGGTATATCAGTCAGTGGTTTATCAGTCATTTGAGCTCATTAAAGCGGGTTTATCCGGCTTGCAAGGGCCGCTCGCTGGACGCACACTGCGTACTGGTCTCGGGCCCGATATTGAAATTGGTGAAATCGGCCCCCAGTTTAACGCATCTACAAGCATCTAATGGCTTTCACTTGGTCTCTTGTGGATTTAGCCACTATTTTGGAGTTTTACATGAGCGATAAAGTTTTACACGTCGGCGACGCCGATTTCGATGCCCAGGTTTTGCAGTCTGATGTGCCGGTACTGGTCGATTTCTGGGCGGAATGGTGCGGCCCCTGCAAAATGATTGGCCCGATCGTTGATGAAATGGCGACCACCTTTGAAGGCCGCGTCAAAGTCGTCAAAATCAATATTGACCAAAACCCCGGCGTGCCACGCAAATACGCGGTTCGCGGCATTCCAACTTTGATGATGTTCAAAAACGGCGCTGTTGATTCCACCCAAGTGGGCGCGGTCGGCAAAGCCCAGTTGAACCAGTTTGTCGAAAAAGCGCTGTAAGTTTTTTTTGAATTGTTTGAAATATTAAACACCGGCTCAGGTCGGTGTTTTTGTTTTTACGTTCAGATAAAACAGCCAGCAATGAACCTCGATTCAGGCGCTTACTTGCACATGGCGCCTTATCGGTGTATTTTTGAGCCTCAAAAGGCGCAAGCGCCGATCTGTTAAACCCCTTCTTTTATCCCTAACTCGCCATTGCGAGGAACCCCATCCGTGTCTGAAAACGAAATTGAAACCGGCAAGCCAGCCGTAAAACGTGGTCGCAAACCTAGCGTCCAAGCCTCTGCCACTGCTGACGTTGCACCGACCCAAGCGGTTCGGAAAGTGACTGTCAAAGCAGCCTCTAAAATCCCCGCCGCTGCAGCGCCGATAGCGCCGCCGGTTGCACCCGCATCGGCCGAACCTGCCGCGCCGCGTGAAAACCGTGAGCCTCGCGAGAGCCGTGAAAATCGCGAAAATCCGGAACTCAGCAGCAATAATAATGCCGGTTCTTATTCGCAGTCCGCGGCTCCAAGCGAAGCGCGTCAAAGCGAATCCGGCGGTAACGATTCAAATAACCAGAATCAAAATAATGCCAGTGCTGGCGGCTCGAACAACGAGCAAAGCCAGGACGGCAGCCAGACTAACGAAGATGGCAGCCCGCGCAATAATCAAAACCGTCCGCAGCATCAACGTCAGAATCAAAACCGCTTCCGTGGCCGCAATGACCGTTACGACCGCAATGACCGTAGCCGCAATCAGCAAAATAATAATGCTGAAGAAGGCGGCGAAAATGCAGGACAAAATCCCGGTCAAAATAATAACCAGAATGGTGAACGTGCGGAACGCCATGAGCGTCCAATGCCACAATTACCGGCCGATTTTCCGACCTATAGCTTGAATGATCTCAAGCGCATGCCGGCCCATAAATTGCTGGAAATGGCCGAGCTTTTAAACTTGCACGAAGGCGTGGCGCGTATGCGCAAGCAAGACGTCACCTTCGCCTTGTTGAAAGTGCTGACGCGTCATTCCAACGGTGTTGCCGGTGACGGCGTACTGGAAATTTTGCCTGATGGCTACGGCTTCCTGCGTTCGGCCGATGCGAGTTATCTCGCTGGCCCGGATGATGTTTATATTTCGCCCAGCCAGATCCGCCGTTTCAATCTGCGTACCGGCGACCATATTTCCGGACGCATTCGTTCACCGAAAGACGGCGAGCGCTATGTTGCATTGAATGTGCTCGACACGATTAATGGCGAGCCGCTCGAAGCTTCAAAAAATAAAGTGCTATTTGAAAATCTGACACCTTTATTTCCGCGTAAAAAATTCACGCTTGAACGGGGCAATGGTTCGACCGAAGACATTACCGGTCGCATCATGGACTTGATGTCGCCGCAGGGCAAAGGTCAGCGCTCGCTAATTGTTTCGCCGCCCAAAGCCGGTAAAACCATGTTGATGCAGAATGTGGCACAGGCGATTTTGCATAATCATCCCGATGTGCATTTGATCGTGTTGTTAATCGACGAGCGTCCGGAAGAAGTGACCGAAATGCAGCGCACCGTTCGTGGCGAAGTCATTTCCTCAACCTTCGACGAACCCGCCGCACGTCACGTGCAAGTCGCCGAAATGGTGATCGAACGCGCCAAGCGTCTGGTTGAACATAAGCGCGATGTGGTGATCATGCTCGATTCCATCACGCGTCTGGCACGTGCCTACAATATGGTGGTGCCGAGTTCGGGCAAGGTATTGTCTGGCGGTGTCGATGCGAACGCATTGCATCGTCCGAAGCGTTTCTTCGGCGCCGCACGTAATGTTGAAGAGGGCGGCTCGCTGACGATCATTGCGACTGCACTGGTCGATACTGGCTCGAAAATGGACGAAGTGATTTACGAAGAATTCAAAGGCACCGGCAACTCCGAAGTGCATCTGGATCGTCGTATCGCGGAAAAACGCGTGTATCCGGCCATCAATATCAACCGTTCCGGCACTCGCCGTGAAGAACTGCTGATTGATGCCGAAATGCTGCAGAAGATCTGGATACTGCGTAAGTTGCTGCATCCAATGGATGAATTATCCGCCATGGAATTCCTGCTCGACAAAATGAAGACTAGCAAATCCAATGACGAATTTTTCATGAGTATGAAACGCGGCTGATTACAGTGTCGTGAAGTGCAAACAAAAACGCCGGGCTAGCCCGGCGTTTTTTTGTTTAAGGCTGTTGATGGCGAATATTGTTTGTTTAATAACCCAAGTCAATTTTTGAATGTTGTAACTATTCGTAAGTTCTAACGTAGGGGCGCATGCTTGCTGCGCCCATCGGTTATGAGCAATTTTTGGGCGCAGCAAGC
>JAYSQD010000107.1:0-1616 GCA_043721835.1 Arenimonas sp.
CACGATGATAAACATGAAGCTGGAGGCGGCGAAAAACCAGTTAGTGGTATAGATGCCCTGGGTACGGCGATGGGCGATGGTCATCCAGACATTGAGCGATACGGGGATCAGCACGAAAAATAGGAAGATGAGGTCGATGGGGTAAATAAAGTCGGAGTATTCGCGCCCCGAGGTCATACCCATCCACATTGTTAACAAGCCGACCGCGAGTCCGATGTTCCAGTTCAAACAACTCCAGACACCGAGCTTTTCCGACCACAGCTTGGTATTGCCGAGCGCCGGGGTGATATACATCATGGCACTTGCGAAGGCCATCGAAATCCAGCCGAAGATGACCGCCATGACATGCACTTGGCGCATCTTGCCGAAGGCAAACATCTGGTAGCCCGTTACCCAATCCGGAAATCCCAATTTAGCGGCGTTAAAGGTTCCGAGGCCGGTGCCGATGACAAACCAGACAATGGCCGAGAATGCGAAAAATATCGACGATGTTCCCGCCGGTATGTCCTCATTTTTAGCAAATAGATATTTCTGCAACATGAAAATAATACCTCAGTAGAGTTTCAACACTCGTTCTAACGCACCGCCCTGATAAACACCCGACCGTCAATCGTGACCGACGAAGCCTGCTATTTTGATTTCTTATCCGATGAACAGCAAGGTGTAATCAATCCACGGGTACCGCACTTGCCGCATACCTGACAAGGGGTTAGTAAATACCATGCAAGCCACATGCTTGAGAAGGCGATTACCATGCTCAAGATGCCGGCAAAAGTTGCTAAATATGCCATTAACTGTGCTCCGAAATGAGAAACTTAAACCTGAATTATGCGCCAGTAAAGCCGACCCAGGCTAATGACCCGTGCCGCTAACCCGCTTCTGCGCCATTTTATCATGGCCGTGCAGGGCTATCAATAAAATCGCGATAAAGGCAACCCCGAATACAAGCATGGTCCAGGTCATAAAGCCATTAAAGCTGGTCGGCGTATAAGAATCCCAGCCGCCCCAATTGGCGAACTTGCCGCGCCCCAGATTTGCCATGAGGTAAATACCAAAAACGCTGCCGTTGCCCATGCCCACGACCATGCCGACCACAACACTGAGCAAGAGTGATTTTCTTACCATCCCCGATGAGGTTTTTGCCATACTATTCTCCAAACCGTATTTATGCCGGACACTACTTCAAGTGAACGTTTTGTAAAGCGGATGAAATTTACCCTAGCACTTAAATAATTGCAACCCGGAAGGCGGACATTTATAAAGTTTCTTATGAAAGAATTCCTAATTTACCTGTTGGTTGCGTTCGCCGGACTGAGCGTGCTCGGTTATTCGGTACACATGTTCGTCGGCGGCCTGATCTCCCCGACCAGCGAATACACGATTATCGCCGTCGTGTGCCTGCTCGGTGCCCTGGTTATGGCCTTTATGGCCTGGGATGTCCTGCGCCGCAGACGGCATTAAGCTACTGGTAAACCTTTAAGCGGCCGGTTATCTCCGCAAAATCGGCCTCCTTCACGAAATTACCACGGTGAAATATGTACTGTCGGCGCTGATCCAGGACATCAGTTCCCGTCAAGGCAAAGGATTTGCCTTGGGTATCGGCGTAATAGCGCAGA
>JAYSQD010000108.1:0-22147 GCA_043721835.1 Arenimonas sp.
AAGCAAGCGCCCCTACGTAGTGTGGTTTTTCCGCTTATGATGCTGCCATGAATAAACCCACGCCCGCCTTTCCACAAACTTCTGGCAGCTTGCTATTACCCGGCCCTGCTGGTGTGCTGGAACTTGCCATCGATTTGCCGGAAGCATCCATCGCCCGCAAAGGCTTGGCGATTATTTGCCACCCCAATCCACCCGATGGCGGCACCCTGCACAATAAAGTCGTCACCACCTGTGCGCGGGCATTAAATGAACATGGCATCACGACGGTGCGTTTTAATTTTCGTGGCGCGGGTCAGTCTGATGGTGATTTCGATAATGGTCGTGGCGAGGTGCTGGATTTAATTGCCGTGGCCGAGTGGGCACATCAAGCCAATGCTGAAGCTGCATTGTGGCTGGCGGGCTTTTCTTTCGGCAGTTGGGTCGCACTGCTTGGCGCAAGACAATTGCCGGTCGAGCAAATGATCTCGATTGCACCGCCGGTGGGCTTGCGGGACTTCTCCGGCGTACTGCCGCCGGCCTGTCCTTGGCTGCTGATTCAAGGGGAAGACGATGAGGTAGTCAGTGCATCGGGAGTTTTGGCTTGGGCCGAAGCGCAAAAACCGATGCCGCAAATTATCCGCATGCCGGAAACCGGACATTTTTTTCATCGCCGTCTTATAGATTTGCGTGGCGCCATTAAAAATGGTGTTCGCAAGAATCTGCCCGAGTTACTCAATAGTTAAAGATGAATCAATCTGTCGGCAGCACTCCAACCGAACTCTACGAACAAGGCCTGACCCAGGGTCATTGGCGTCGCGATCGCGCGCAGGAGTTGGTGCTGAAATCACTTGATCGTATTCACGAAACTTTGCTCGGCAAATCCAATTCGCTGCTAGACAAAATTGGTGCCGCATTTCGCGACAACACGCCGGTGCAAGGTTTGTATTTATGGGGCGGCGTGGGGCGCGGCAAAACCTTTCTGACTGATTTATTATTAGAGTCACTGCCAGAACACACTAAAACCCGCTGGCATTTTCACCGATTCATGCAGGACATTCACGCCCGCCTGCGCACACTGACCAATACCGAAGACACCTTGAGCGTAATCGCAAAAGACCTTGCAAAAAATACCCGCTTATTAATTCTTGACGAATTTTTTGTCAGCGATATCGGTGACGCCATGATTCTGGGTCGCTTGCTCGACCAACTGTTTTTACGTGGTGTTTGTCTAGTGACCACGTCCAATATTCCGCCGCAAGATCTTTATCGGGACGGCCTGCAACGCAATAATTTTTTACCCGCGATTGCCCTGCTTGAAAAGCACTGCCAAATAATAAAGCTTGAAAGTGCGCGCGACTATCGCTTGCGCCATCTGGCGCATGCAGCCACCTATTTAACGCCCTGCGATGCAAATGCCGAGAAAGTGCTGAGCGAACATTTCCGTCGGCTCTCGTTGCACCACGCAAGCCGCGACGATTCCTTGCTGATCAATGATCGGCATATCCAGGTCAAGGCGATGAGCGAGGGTGTCGCCTGGTTTGAATTTTCCGAACTCTGCGAAGGCCCGCGCGCAGTGAGTGACTACATCGAAATCGCTCGTGATTTTCATACCGTATTGATATCGAACGTGCCGCGCTTTTCTTCTAATAATGAAGACCCCGCCCGTCGCTTCGTGCATTTGATTGACGAGTTCTATGATCGTCACGTCAATCTGCTGTTGTCGGCACAGGCCGATGCTGTTTGCTTGTATCAAGGTGAAAAACTCGAGCGTGAATTTGAACGCACCAGCTCGCGACTGATCGAAATGCAGAGTATGGATTATCTGGCTCTGGAGCATCGGCCTTGAAGCGGCTTGTTGAATTTTCGCCCTGGTACGCCGCTTTTTTAGGGATCGGCATAACGCTTTTTTTGTTCTACCCGGGTTTTATGAGCTGGGATTCTGCCTATCAGTGGTGGCAAGCAAGACATGCCAGTTACGATTCGGTGCATCCGCCCCTGATGTCGATGATTTGGCGTATCTGCGATTACGTCTGGAGTGGCCCCGGTGGTATGTTTGTTTTGCAACAAGCACTCATCTGGACGGCGCTTGCCGCTTTTGCGGCATCACTTGAACGACCACTGTGGCAAAAAACATTGCTGGTTTTACTCATCGGTTTCTGGCCGCCACTATTCGGACTTTCCCTGCATATCTGGAAAGACTTGTGGACTATGCAGGCGTTTGCCTGGGCCGTCGTATTTCTTGTAAAGGAACTGCAGCGTCCATCGCTAACACTTCGCCTATTGGCTTTGATCGCCATTACGGCTGCCTGCGCCTTCCGACACAATGCGCTTAGCGGTGCGGTGCCTTTTATATTCTGGATTGTGTACAGGCAAACCCTTGCCCGCAAGCTTGATGTTTCTTGTTTCCGAAATGCCTTGGCTACCGTATTGCTAACAGCGCTAGTGTTATTTGCGTCTAAAATCCCCAATCTAGACCCCCAGGTAAAACATACCGGGAGTATCTGGTCGGTAGTCACGTTATGGGACGCTTCTGCCGTTTCACTGCGAGAAGGCAGAATTATTATTCCGGACGAATTAAAAGACAGCAGCTTGAGTTTGCAGGATTTGCAGCAGCATTTTAATGATTATACCAACACGACCGTTTTTGAATCGGGAAAGCTCAAACACAGCTTTGACCAGGCCTATACTCCGGAGCAAAAAGCGGCACTGAATAAACTTATGTGGTCCTTGCCTGCCGAACATACGCTGCCTTATTTGCAACATCGGATACGTTTGGCCGAATTACTTTACGGGCTGGATCAAAAAGGTCTTCCCGATGGTCAGGTGCTGATGCCGGGACGAGTAAATTACGGCGACAACCCATTGGTGATCGCGCAAGCATCGCCTTATCAGCAAGTAGTTCTCGGCAAACTTCAATCCTGGATTGATACACCGCTGTTTGCCGGATGGATTTATATATGCATCGCGTTTTTGTTGAGCTGTTGCATTTTTATGCGCCACAAACCAGTCGCTGCGGGCCTTGCGATTACCGTTGCAGTTTCCTGCTTAAGTTATGCTCTACCTTTGGCAGTGGTTTCTGGTAGTGCAGAATTTCGATATCTCGCCTGGCCGGTGCTTGCGTGCCTGATGTCTCTGGCCTTAATGTTCTCAGCCTGGCGTCCCGTTAAAGTACCGTGATTCATCTAGATCAAAAGACAGTTTTCAGTGCCAACATTTACCCATCATCATTAGCATTTACGGAGGCACTATGCGCAGCAATTCTCTTTTCCTCGCTTTAGTCGGCATTTTTACATCTCTTGCCGCGACAAGTGGGATTGCCGCCGATATTTACTCGCCGGAAATTGACGCCAAAGTCCTCGCCTGGCGCCGTGACATTCACCAGTTCCCGGAATTGGGTAATCGTGAATTTCGCACCTCGAAATTAGTCGCCGATCATTTGAAAAAACTCGGCCTTGTTGTCAAAACCGGCATGGCACATACCGGTGTCGTGGCTATTTTAAAAGGCGGCAAACCCGGGCCACGCATTGCCATTCGAGCCGACATGGACGCACTGCCGGTCACCGAAAGAAATGCCCTCCCGTTTGCCTCGAAACAAACAACAGAATTTCGTGGTGAAAAAACCGGCGTCATGCATGCCTGCGGTCATGATTCACACACGGCGATGTTGATGGGTGTTGCCGAAGCCATGGTAGCGATGAAAAAAGACTTGAAAGGCGAGGTGATGTTTATTTTCCAGCCCGCCGAAGAAGGCCCGCCCGATGGTGAAACCGGCGGTGCCTCTGCCATGTTGGCGGAAGGCCTTTTCAAGGACTACAAACCCGAAGCCATTTTTGGCTTGCATGTTTGGAGTGCACTAAATGTAGGCCAGGTCGGCTATAGAAGTGGGCCAGCAATGGCGGCATCGGATCGCTTTCGCATCGTGGTCAAAGGCCGTCAAACCCATGGCTCGCGGCCTTGGGGCGGGGTGGACCCGATCGTTGCCGCTGCGGATATTGTCAGCACGGCACAAACTATTGTGAGTCGCCGCATGGACATTTCCAAACTACCGGTCGTGGTGAGTTTTGGTGCCATCAAGGGCGGCATTCGCTACAATATTATTCCCGATGAAGTGGAATTAATCGGCACCATTCGCACCTTCGATGAAGGCATGCGACAAAAAGTATTTACCGAATTAAAAAGTATCGCCGAGCATGTGGCTGCCGCACATGGTGCAACTGTCGTCAATGAAGTGCCAGATACCAAAGGTAATCCGGCGACTGTCAATAATCCTGATTTAACCGCGCGCAGCGTGCCGAGTTTGATCAAGGCAGTCGGCGCCGACAATGTGGTGAATATGTCACTGGTGATGGGCGCAGAAGATTTTTCATATTACGCCAATGAAGTGCCGGGTTTCTTTTTCTTTGTCGGCGCCACACCGCAGGGTCAAGATGCCAGCATCGCACCGAGTAACCATTCGCCGGAATTTTTTCTCGATGAATCGGCACTGAAAGTCGGTACTCGCAGTTTGCTACAAGTGGCTTTGGATTATTTAAATAAAGCGCCATGAACTCGATAGAAAATTCCAGCCTGGGCAAAGACGTACATTATGTAGGTCAGTACGACGTAAGCTTATTATTTCCGATTAGTCGTGCCGATAAACGCGAGGAAATCGGTATTACCGAGCCGCTACCATTTTCGGGCGTCGATATCTGGAATGCCTACGAATTTAGCTGGCTCGATGCGCGCGGCAAACCCAAAGTAGCACTGATCGAATTTCGGGTGCCGGTAACTTCACCTAACATCATCGAGTCAAAAAGTTTCAAGCTGTATCTCAATAGTTATATGCAAACCCGCTTTGCCGACACCGAACTCATGCGACAACAAATGGCGCGTGATTT
This sequence comes from Arenimonas sp., assembly GCA_043721835.1. Classification (GTDB taxonomy): domain Bacteria; phylum Pseudomonadota; class Gammaproteobacteria; order Xanthomonadales; family Xanthomonadaceae; genus Arenimonas. The sequence continues at coordinate 4,857 of JAYSQD010000108.1, forward strand.
ATCACAGGCTGCTGGTGCCCACGTTAGCGTGATGCTGGTGACCGTGAACGCGGTTGCCAGTGCGGAAATCGATGTGCTTGAAGGTACGCTTATCGATGATTTGCCGATTGATATCGATAGCTACGGACCACCGAATGCGAAGTATTTAAGTACTGATTCGGAAATTATTACCGATGAAATTCTAATCTCGCATTTGCTCAAATCCAATTGCCCGGTCACTGGCCAGCCCGACTGGGCCAGTCTGCAAATTCGTTATCGTGGCCCACGCCTTGATCGCGCCGGTTTATTGCGCTATTTGATTTCCTATCGGGAACATAACGAATTTCACGAGCAGTGCGTTGAACGCATTTTCATGGATATCAGTCAACAGTGTTCACCGCAACGCCTGGCGGTGTATGCTCGCTACACTCGGCGCGGTGGTTTGGATATCAATCCTTTTCGCGCCAGCTTGGGCCTGCCCAACCCCGGCAATCCACGTACCGCAAGACAGTAAGGAAGACATTATGCGTCTCACTCAATTGCTTAGCTTGTCATGTCTGCTGGTCATTGCTTTAAGTGCTTGCAAACCAGACTCGGCTGAAAACAAACCGGCAGTCACTGCGGTCGAAAAGGCAGCCGAAAAAGCTGAGCCAGTAAAAGAAAAAACCGATGGCTTGTTTGGCGGTATGTTTTCCAGTGAACCAGAACCGGCCAAATTGGATTTAGGTGAGTTCAAACTGCTGGAAGTGAATCTTGGTACCTCACTCGATTCAGACAATCTGGTGATAAAGCCAAGAACGCAATTCGGCACCAAAGACAAAATCTATGCCAGCGTATTGTGCAATGGACAACATCAAGGCTTAACCATCAAGGCCCGATGGACCGCTCCCGACGGCAGCTTGGTGGCGGAAACCCAACAAGCTTTAGTGCCGGTAAAAGGCACGGTCAGCACGTTTAGCATCAGCAATGTACAAGCTTGGCCAGTCGGCGCCTACACCCTTGATGTTTCTCTCAATGGTTTGGTTCAGAGAACAGTCAGTTTCGAAGTCAAATAACTGGTTTGGGCGGTTGCAGCCCAACAGGCTCAGCGCTATGGTGTGCATCCGTCCTACAAATCGCACGGTGCGTGTTGATAAAGGGCGCTGTTCTTTAGGAGAGCATCATGACTGGCGACAAGCCGAAAGCAGATTTTTCCGGTGTGACTGGGGGCGTACAAAGCACAGCACCCATTGTTGAGAAAGCAGATTTTTCAGGTGTCACCGGTGGCGTACAAAGCACCGCTCCCATCACCGCACCAGAACACACGATTTACGTTGTGCAAAAAGGCGATACCTTGTCGAAAATTGCAAAAGAGCATTACGGCAAGTCCAGTAAATATCACGCCATTTTTGAAGCCAATAAAGATATTTTGAAAGACCCTGATCATATTTTTCCGGGCCAGGAACTGAAATTACCGAAACTCGACGATTAATCTATTTACTTATTTTTGGAGAATACTCAATGTCCGCAATGAACAAGTTTTTAATCGCCGCCGGTTTAGTCCTGGCTTTAAGCGCATGCAAAAAAGAAGCGCCGGTCGAAGTTGCGCCTGCACCAGCACCAATTGTCGTTGAACCAGCAGTCGCACCAACTCCACCAGCACCGGCTGCAATCATGGTCTCAGCCGTGAACCTGGGAACTGTAGTGGGCGCGGATCAAAAAGTCACCGCGGCTGCGACTACCTTTGGTGTTAAAGACGTTATTTACGCAGCCGTTGATACCAAAAATGCATCCACCAATGCAGCACTTGCTGCAAAATGGACGTACCAAGATGGTCAAACGGTGCATGAAGAAAGCACCAATATCATGCCAACGGCTGATGCCACTACAGACTTCAAGTTTGCAAACACCAAAGCATGGCCAGTCGGCAAATACAAAGTCGAAATTATGCTGAACGGTGTTTCCGCACAGTCGGTTGATTTCGAAATTAAATAAAGTAGCCTGGGTCACGCTCCACCGACTCGGGAATATTTTGACCAAATTGCATGGTTAAGTTTGTAAAACGGTGTGTCGTCTGACACGCCGTTTTTTTTATTGCTGTTATGATGACAGATGAATCACCCCTGCCTAGATTGTGGCGCCTGTTGTGCCGCGTTTCGTGTCGCTTTTTATTGGGCCGAAGCACAGCCGGAAAATCCGAACGGCGTTCCCGTCGAACTTGCACTTATCACCCGACCCAATATGCTTGCCATGCGAGGCACTGACGGCCCGGATATCCGTTGCATTGCCTTGCACGGAAAAGTGGGCGAGCAAACGCGCTGCACAATCTATAAGCAGCGCCCCTCACCATGCCGCGAGTTAAAAGCGAGCTACGAAAATGGCGAACACAGCCCGCAATGCGATAGCGCCCGCGAAAAATATACTTTGCCAGCCTTGATGCCTGAAATTTGGCTAAGGAACTAATTTAATTCGTGGGAGGGGGTAGGGTGGGCAATGCCCACCCTACGTTAAATCGCTACAATGCACTGGTACAACGCGAGCTATCCAATGAAGCATACACACTCACAACACGCACCTTCCTATTACGCGGCAACGGCTCACCCACAGCCTGACCGCCCTGCTTTGCAAGAAGTGGTTGAGGCCGATATTTGTATTATTGGTGCGGGCTACACGGGGCTTTCTGCCGGTCTGCATTTGGCCGAGGCCGGTTTCAAGGTCGTGATTGTGGAAGCGGAAAAAATTGCCTGGGGTGCATCGGGCCGCAACGGCGGCCAGCTTGTGCATAGTTATTCACGCGATATGGATGTGATTGAAGCACGTCACGGCAAAGCCACCGCGCAAGCATTGGGTGGCATGGCCTTTGAAGGCGCAAAAATAATTCGTGAACGCATCGAAAAATATAATATTCAATGCGATCTGAAAAACGGTGGCATCTATGCGGCGAAAACTACCAAGAAAATTCACGATCTAGAAGAACATAAAAAACTCTGGGAAGCCTACGGCAACGACCAACTTAGCCTGCACGATCAAAGCGAAGTGCATCAGTTCGTCAATAGCGATAGTTACCAAGCTATTTTGGTGGATAAAAGTGGCGGGCATTTTCATGCCATGAATCTAGCCTTGGGTGAAGCAGCGGCACTAGAAAGTCTGGGCGGCGTGATTTATGAAGATTCACGAGTAACAAAAATCGAACGCGGTACAAAAGCGATCGTCCACACGGCAAAAGGCCAGGTGAAAGCAAATTTTGTAATCGTCGCCTGCAATGCCTATATTGGCGATCTGGAACCAAAACTTTCGCAAAAAACCATGCCCTGCGGTACTCAGGTGATTGCCACTGAGCCACTGGGTGAAAAATGGAAAGACATTATTCCTTCGGATTTCTGTGTCGAAGACAATAATTTTTTGCTCGATTATTATCGGCTAACCGGCGACAAGCGCTTATTATTCGGCGGCGGCGTTATTTACGGCGCGCGCGATCCGAAACATGTGGAATCGATTATTCGTCCGAATCTGGAAAAAACTTTTCCACAATTGCGTGGAATAAAAATTGACTTTGGCTGGACCGGAAATTTTTCGCTGACCTTGTCGCGGCTGCCACAAGTCGGTCGTTTATCCGACAATATTTATTATTCGCAGGGCTGCTCGGGCCATGGCATTACATTCACGCATTTGATTGGCCGGGTGTTATCGGAAGCTATTCGTGGGCAAGCCGAGCGGTTTTCAGTATTCGAAAAATTGCCACATTATCCCTTCCCCGGCGGTCGTGCTTTGCGCGTTCCGTTTACTGCACTGGGGGCGTGGTGGTACAACTTACGCGATAAACTCGGCGTGTAGAATCGACTCAACCCATGCGCAGCCAGCGCTCTGCTTCTTGTACGCTGCCAAATACCCGACCAGCAATGCCGCGCTCCATCGCTAGTATTTCACCCTGTTCGGCAATCACTAAATGTTCAATAAAAGCATCGACAAAAGCGACCCGGATATTTTCGAAACCGAGCGCAATAATGCTGTCTATCATCAAGGTCATATCGCGCTCACCGGCATATTCGCCCAGGCGCTCCATCACCAGCAGACGACTGGCATCGCGTTGGTGGCATTGCTCGGCAATCGCCGTCCAGTAAGCCATGCTAATTTCAAAACTATCGCTTGGGCCGCTGACTTCGGCATACAAATAGTTATTTCGGTCTTCAATAAAAAGTTTTGCGTCGCCGGGAAGCTTGTACATTCAGACTCGGGAGATTGTGTGATCGACCGCATAGTTTAGCTTTTATTGCATCCGCCGTGCCTATTGAATTCGTATTACGATGTGCCAGCCAGCAGGAGTAAAGTGTTTGCCACCGACCGGGCCATTCGCAATGCAAAATTTTTATCAGCAAACGCTCATTTGGCAGAAACAGACCATGGCGGCGGCCGGTAGCGATATCACGAGCATTATTCATCTTTACTGCAAATTTTTAGCCGAGCAGGAAATCCATTTGTGTCGAGCCAATGTGGCCTTGATGACCTTGCATCCACAAATTGAAGCGATCCGTTTTGTCTGGCATAACACAGTCGTCACGCCAGACGCGGTGCCGTCGCCAGCACTGTTCTATCGCAAAGTGCATTATCTCGATAACTGCACGATTGACGAAGCGCATCTTACCTATGGTGCTAAATCCTCGATCCCTTTCAAACAAAGTCCGTTCTGGCGTTTGGTGGAAGGCGAAGATTTTCTGTCTTATGTCCTTACCCCTAATACAAAACATCCCTATGACGTGCTCGATGATCTGGCAAAATTAGGCGCAACTCACTACATCGCGACGCGGCTGGATGGCAAAGAAGCCTACATAAGTCTAGTCTCGTACGAAGTCGATGGCTTTACCGCGACAGAAATCGAGTTGATTAAAATTTCGCTAACTGCATTAAGTTTGTTGATCGAAAGTGCCGTAAAAGATCTGGTCTTGAATACTATTTTAAGTTGCTATGTCGGTTATTCGCCGGGCGATGAAATCAAACAAGGCAATATTCGCCCCGGCAGCATGATTGACATGGAAGGCGCGATCTGGTTTTCCGATATACGAAAATACTCGACGCATTCGCAAAATACCGAAGCCGTTGAACTCGCCACCAAGCTCAACGCCTATTACGATATTGTGGTGAACATTATTTATGCCCATGATGGCGAAATATTGAAATTTATCGGCGACGCCATACTCGCCATATTCCCAATCACCGACGCCACCAACAGCCAACAAGTCTGTGAAAATGCCGTCGCCGCCGCCATGAAAGCCAACAAGGCACTGGCAGATAGCCCGTTAAATTTCGAGCACGGGGTTGGCCTGCACATCGGCCGCTTTCAATACGGCAATATCGGCAATTTGCGTCGCATGGACTTTACTGCGATTGGAAATGAAGTCAATATTGCTTCTCGCATTGAAAGCCAATGCAGTATCTACAGACTCCCGATATTGATGAGCGAAACCCTAGTCAAAACCGGCAAGATTCCGGCGCAATGTTTTGCCAAGACTGCATTGAAGGGTATGAATGGCGAGTTTCCTTTGTACGTGCCTAATTATTCGTAGGTTGGTATACGAGTAGTGGGAATTGCAATACGCAGATAGTGACCGAACCTATGGAAACGTAGAACTTCTATTGGCATGATTAGGCGTAACGAAATTTACGCTTTACCGAGCGTGATATTCATTGAATTTGCTACACTTTGAATTCTGAAATTTTTCATCAAACCAAGCTGCTTAAGGAACCGATGAATGACTACTTTCAAGGATCACTTTTCCGGCCATGCCAGTAGCTATGCTGCGGCCAGACCGCGCTATCCCCAAGCCCTGTTTGAGTGGATCGCATCGCAATGCAAAATCCGCTCCCTCGCTTGGGACGCTGGCTGCGGAAATGGCCAAGCCAGCATTGCAATCGCCGAATATTTTGATGAAGTTTTTGCGAGCGACCCCAGCGGCAACCAAATTAATAGCGCTACAACGCATCCGAATATTCGCTACGCAATTGAACCGGCTGAGCAATGCTCTCTACCCGACAACTCCGTGCAATGTGTTTGCGTAGCGCAGGCTTTGCACTGGTTTGATTTCGAGCGTTTTTTCAATGAAGCAAAGCGCGTATTGCAGCCCGATGGTTTATTGGCAGTGTGGACTTACGAAAAATCCACGATCAATAAAAATATTGATGCTGTCTTCGAAAAACTTTATCGCGGCACTCTCGACGATTATTGGCCACCAGAACGCAAACACGTTGAAACCGCCTACCGTAATATTGCGTTTCCATTTGAAGAAATTCTAACGCCCCATTTTCAATTACGCTGCGACTGGAATCTTTCGCAATACCTCGCCTATTTACGCAGCTGGTCGGCTAGCCAGCGTTATTTGATAGCGACCGGTATTGATGCGGTGGGCTTGATTGAAAATGAAATGCAGCAAGCCTGGGGAAGCTCGGAAGAAATACGCAACGTGGTATGGCCACTGACCGTGAGGGCAGGAAGATTTTATAGTGAATACAATCCTCCGTAGGAGGCGGCTTGCGGGCGACCTGACAATTCATACAATCGGACACTGTGGTCGCAGCTGGTTTAAGATCAAGCATCGCGGCTCGGGCTGCTTAACTCAAGCGTAAAGAACCATGTCTGAAACCTTTCTCTTTACCGTCGTGGAAGCCTTTGCCTTGTCGGGGCGACCGGGGCCTGTACTGGTTCCGGGCTTTCTCCAAAATGCCAATTTTCCCAACATGCGAATTGGAGCTCAAATCCGATTACTCACACCCAGTGGCGAGTCCATTGAAACACTCATCGCTGGATTTGAGAGGATTAGTTATGGCCGCAGGCCGCCGCCTGACAAAGTTTGCATACCCATCACCTTGCCACCAAGCATCTCCAAACAACAAATTCCTGCGGGTACTGAGGTTTTTCTGATCACGAGTAAATTCAGCACGACGACAAATGCTTCCTAATTAGACAATCACCACGCATCGGAGCTCATATGAAACGAGTCACTGGCATCGGCGGCATCTTCTTCAAGGCAAAAGACGCTCCATCATTGCAGGCCTGGTACAAGCGGCATTTGGGGATAGATGTACAAGTTTGGGGCGGAGCTGCCTTCACTTGGGCTGACGCTCAAGGCAAACCGTATGCAGGCACCACTATCTGGTCGATTGGCTCGGCAGAAGGCGATCAATTTGCTCCAAGCCCTGCTGCTTTCATGGTCAACTACCGAGTGGAAGATCTGCATGCCTTGGTAAAGGTCTTGAAGGAAGAGGGCTGCAATGTACTCGAGAAAATTGACGAATCCGCGTATGGAAAATTTGCCTGGGTGATGGATCCAGAAGGGAACAAGGTCGAGTTATGGCAACCACCTGAAGGCCAATGAACCGGCCCGCTAACTGTGGCCTAAAACGCAACCAATGAAAGGAACCCCATGATTATCGATACGCTTTCCACATGGCATGCGCTTGTTAAATCGCGAAACACGAAGGGCCTCAACGCACTTCTCGCAGACAATGTTGTCTTTCACTCGCCTGTGGTTCATACGCCGCAAGTCGGAAAGGCAATTACAGCTCAATACCTTGGCGCTGCGTTCCACGTCTTCTTCAACGAGACATTCAAGTACATTCGCGAAATCACTGGCCCTCGTGGCGCCGCACTGGAGTTCGAAGTCGAAATCGAGGGAATCACTGTCAACGGTGTCGATATGCTCAAGTGGAATGACGAAGGACAAATCGTGGAGTTCAAGGTTCTTATTCGCCCCCTCAAAGCCATCAACTTAATCCATCAAAAGATGGCGGCAATGCTAGAGGCGCAACAAAAATAATAATGCTACGCAGACCTATGGCTTTCTCTGACCACGCTATTGCAGTGTAAAAATCAGACACACATCGGAGCACACAATGAACACCTCAAACCAAATACTCGCACCCGTCATAGCACTCGTTATTTGGTCCGGCATTATTTGGGCATGGATGTATGCAACCAGAATTCCGGCCGTTATGAAGTTACGGATGGTACTAGACCCCGTGATGCCAAGAGGCGAGCAGATGGCGCAGCTGCCCGCGAATGTTCGATGGAAAGCTGACAATTTCAATCACCTGATGGAAATTCCGACGCTGTTCTATGCCGTGGCAATTAGCTTGGCCGTGCTTGGCGATAACTCATCAAGCAGCTTGATGCTGGCCTGGGGATTTGTTGTTCTTCGGATTGTGCATAGCCTTGTGCAAACACTGTGGAATCATATTCCAACGCGGTTTGCTTTATTCTTTATTTCATCGCTGGTTTTGTTTGGGCTTACCTATAAAGCCGCGTTACTGGTTTTCTAAAATATGTATGAGTTAGATGTAATCAAGTTATGCATCATCAAAAATACCCGAACGAGGTGCTTATGGCCGAGAATAAAACCAAAGAAACCGATGCGAGCGTAGAGGGGTATTTATCCGCAATTGATGATGATGCAAGACGAAAGGATTGCGAAACCATCGCGAAATTAATGTCGAAGATCACCAAGGCACCAGCAAAAATGTGGGGTACGAGCATCGTCGGATTTGGTAGTTATCACTACAAATACGAAAGCGGTCGCGAAGGCGATGCTACTGTTACCGGTTTCTCGTCTCGCAAAGCTGACATCAGCATTTATCTAATGGCCAGTGGCGTGAATCAGGACCAACTACTGGTTCAACTCGGCCGACACAAAATGGGAAAAGGCTGCCTGTATTTCCGCAAACTCGAAGATGTTGATATGGCGGTTTTGAAACAACTCATAACCGAATCGGTGGCCGAGGTGAAGCATCGTTATGACTAGAGCCACACAAATATTGATGAAGCTTTTTAGCACTGTTGTAGTGCTTTTATTTGTGTTTAATTGGTCACACTCGTCTGCCTGCTAGCCATGGCAAAAATACCTGCAATTTCGCTGCAATGCTTTTACCAAAACCCATGCGCTAATATGCTGGTCGCCACTTCGTACCGCTTTTAATATTCCGGAAGAAAACCCATGACCGCCAACCCACAACTCCTAGCCATTCTTGTTATGTCGCCATTGATTGGTTGGCGCATGTATTCACGAATTCGCCGGATGGTGGGGCGTCAGCGTTCTACATCGGTAAGACCGTGGATTCCGGTTTTCGTATTTCCGATTGTCCTTAGTTTGATAGCGATTGTCTCGATAGCCCATCCACCGGCGTTAGCTGCCTTGTTGGCAGGTGTTATTGCTGGTATTGCCTTGGGTTTTTATGGTTTGAAGCTGACGAAGTTTGAGAAAACAGCAGAAGGACTTTTTTACACGCCCAATGCCCATCTTGGTATTGCGCTGTCTTTATTGCTGGTAGGCCGCCTGATTTATCGTATGGCGCAGCTTGTATTTATCGGAACTGGTGTGCAAACCAACAACTTCGGCAGCAGCCCGATCACCATGGCCATATTGGGTACACTCGGCGCGTACTACCTTACCTATGCGATTGGTCATTTGATGTGGCGCAGCAAAATGAATCGTGTCGAGCTTTAATTTTTCACTTGTTATGAAATGACCCGGGCTACTTAAGGAGTTCTTATGTTGCTGCGATTTACTTTGCATATCTTTGCGACATTTTTAATCATGGCAAATTCTGTCAATGCCTGTGAATGGAAAGCCGAATATATTTCTGCAACAGCGACTCCAAAAGATGCAAAATTATTTGAAAAAATCAATCGCAGCATGAGCTTGAAAAAGATCATTCAAAAACTGGGGCCTGCCGCTAGAGACGTCGGCTCAGGCTTGCATGTGCTTGAATGGAATGTCAGCGATGGCCGTGTTTTTCATGTCTCGGTAGCGAGTGCTTGTGATAAGCCGATTGCGCTTGGGTTTCGCGATAAGAAATAAATCCAAGCCAGACATATTCGTAGGGGCGCATGCTTGCTGCGCCCATGATCTGTCGCGAGGTCTGGGCGCAGCAAGCAGGCGCCCCTACGCCGACACAAGGTAATTTGTGGATTTAATTATTTCCGCCTGCCACGATCAACATCATCACGACAAACAACACCAACATGGCGGCGAAGAATATCTTGACCCAGCTCTTCGGGTATTCACCGGCAAGCGTGCCGGTATAGCCATTGGCCAGTACCTGGAAATTTTTGCTGCCGTAGGTGTAAGTGACCAACCAAACTGGGACCAGAACATGCTTGAAGGTGCGGCCTTGATAGTCGGCGTTGACGTTTAAATTGCGATAGGTATCGCCGGGAATTTCCGCTGCACACAGGGCCGTGGTTTTTTGCTGCATATCCTGCTGATTAAGATCAGCGGCTTTATGTAAATCAATTTGATAACGCTCGACGGTCCAGCCGCGAACAAATTCCGGCGAGTAGGCTTTTAGATCGGTCAGCGTTGGAAACGGTTCGACCTGCCGAAGTAAATTTTCATGAACACCGGCGGTGCCGGGAATTAACTCATCATCGAAAAAATGTTCAAGGCTGCCGTTAGCATCTACCCAACGGGTATGCCTGACTTGCCGTATTTTGCTGCGGCCTTGGCTGTCGGTGTAGCTTTCGCTGGTGTAATAATAATGCCCGGCTTCGGCCTTCCAATCTGCACTGACATGCGAATCAAAGGTCCAGTACGGCAAATAAACGCCATGCAAAGTGTCGGTCAATGCAACGCTTTTTAATTTGTTCGGTGCGAACCAATGCGAGCCGTACCATTTACGGATGGCATCACGCACTTGGCCGTCACTAATTTTAAATGGCAGTACATATTGCGGCGTAATCGCATCGCGTTCTGATTCATGGTCAATGATGGAAGGCGAGCCGCAAAATTCGCAACGCTGCGCCACTTTGCCACCGACAAAAACCGAAATCGCCTGACAACTTTGGCATTTTACTTCGCGCCGGTCTTCACCCCAGCCGCGTTGATCTTCAGGATGTTTTTCCAGTGCAGTAATTAAATCGTTTTCCTGAACTTCGCCCGACAAACCGGCTTCGGCATTATTCCAGGGAACAACCGTGCCGCAATAAGGACAGGCCAGCGATTGCTTGCCGGCATTCCATTGCAAATCCCCGCCGCATTCGGGGCAGGGATGTTTACCCACCGTCGCGTTATTCATGCACCGATTACGCTCCTTTCAGAAATTCTTCAAGAGCGGTTTTTGCAATGCGATAAGCGCTGCCAATTTTTCTGGCTTTCAGATCACCGGCAGTAATCGATGCCATCACGTCTTCTACCGATACGCCCAAAGCTTGTGCGGCTTGTTCTGGTGTTAGCACTTCCAAGCCAGCACCTAGAGGCGCAGCAGCCGAAGCGACAGGCGCTGCGGTACCGGCACTTTGCTGCTGCATGCTGCGAGCCATTTCCTGCGCCATCGCAAAACCTACGCCCATTTGTGCTGTTGCAGTTGCCGCCGAAGCTTCGCCGCCCATCGTCATTGATTGACCCATTTGATATTTCACGTAATCGTTCAAATTACCGATTGCTCCCATGCTGGAGCGCTTGTCGATGGCTTGTTCAACTTCCGGCGGCACCGATACATTTTCCAGCAGGAAGCTGGTAATTTCGATACCGTATTTTTCGGTGACGGCGGGATTAATGATAGGCAATAAAGCATCGCCCATTTCGGTATAGCGTGATGCTACATCGAGTGCCGGTACATTCGCAGTGGCAAGTGCATCGGTGAATACACTGATAATGCGCGAGCGCATGGTGTCGGCGAATTCATCGAGACGGAAGTTTTGATCGGTACCGGCAATTTCTTTCAGGAATTTTGCAGCATCGACAATGCGGAAATCATAAGTACCAAATGCACGCAGACGCACGACACCGAAATCCTTGTCGCGCATCATGACCGGATTCGAGGTGCCCCATTTATTGCCGGTGAACAAACGCGTGTTGATGTAATACACATCGCATTTGAACGGAGAATTGAAACCGTATTTCCAACCGAGAATAGTGGAAAGAATCGGGATATTTTCGGTTGAAAGCGTGTGCTTGCCGGGATTGAAAAGATCGGCATATTTACCGGCCGCCACAAACTGCACTTGCTGCGATTCACGCACGATAAGCTGCGCGCCATTTTTTATTTCTTTGTCGTCATCAGGAAACCGGTATGACAAAGTGTCGCGCGAATCATCGGTCCATTCGATAATTTCAAGTACCTGACCTTTGAGAAAATCTACGATGCCCATGGCAAACTCCTGTGCGTGGTTAAATAAAATAAGATAAATGCCGAGCAATATATAATGCATCGCGCCTGTGTTTTACTTAACGTAAAAGCAGGGCGCTTTCAGCCAAGTTCATATCGCTCGATTATTTCCAGAATGGAATACGAATAATAAGCGGTTTTTCAGGCTCATCGTCAGACTCCGTCTGCGGTGATGACAAAACAATCTCATGCTGGCCCGCCGCCAGTGCTTGCAAGGGAATCATTGCCATCATGCCTCGCTGGCCTGTCGAAGGGTCACTACTGCTCAATAAGTTAATCGCCAGCAACTGGCCATCGATGCTGACGCGATATACGTTTGCCAGACATTTTAAACCCAAGCCCGAATTGGCAGCTCTAGCGATTGAGGCATCTGGGCATTGTTTGGCGATCACTGCATTTAACTGCCTTGGCACATAGGGAATGAATAATCGTAAATACGGGCCGTCAATTACCATGCTGTCGATAAATGGCTGTGTCGACTGGATATCGGCTTCTTTTTTAAGTGAAGCATAATGCTCGATGGACGCTTGAAAGGCACTGCTCGGATTAGTACTGGGCAAGCCACGATAGGCGCCAGAATCCAATTTGCTGTATTTGACAGAAGCCACACTAGAAAGCGCAACCAATAGCAGAGCCAAAAAAAGCACATAGGATTTTGGTTTGGTTTGGTGGGCTCTGAACAAATTAATTAATACATTACCATTTCGACCAAACCCGATTCGACTATACCAAGAGAATATTTTTTCTAGCCAGAGTGAGCGATTTTTTTGCAGTAATTGTTTTCCGAAGTAATTGTCCAGTAGATAAGCAATAAGAAAGGGACCGATCAGCATACCCAGGGCAACAAAAGCTGCGCTCCTCCAATTGGTATCTATTGCAAGCATTTGTAGCATCAATAAAACAGCAATCACTACCGTCATCAAAAGACTAAGAACCAGTATGGTCATGGCAACACCAAAACCCAGACCAAACACCACCGTTGCACGGTTGTCGGCAGACTCGATCAAATCGAATAAATGATACGATTTTTTTTCAAGCGTTTTACGGTATATAGGCCCGTAATTTTGAAGCTTATCCGACTGAATACCGCCGGGATAAACCGAGTTCATTCCCACCAATGCAATCCAATAACCACGCATAAAAAGATGCAGCACAAAGGTGATTATTAATATCCATAGCGATATCTGGATATACATGCTGAATATTTTAATAGCAGCAAATACGGCTTCGTCATGCTCTTGGGAAATATTGAAAAGCCAGCGATTAAGCGGCATCGGCAATTGTAATAAACCAAAAACCGTCGCGCCGGAAATCAAAAGCTCCATTTCCCAGGTCGGTGTGGTTTGCCGTGAAAGTTGATTTGAATCGGACTCTGGTTCGCTCATTTTATTTATCTCAATGCTTACAACGCACTACCCTGCAAATGCCGCGCTTGTCTTGATGGCGTACCGCCTGCCACTTTTTGTGGTCTTGGTAAAGGGCGCGAACCCGGCGCTTCGAATTCAAAATGGGTGCGACCGCCCACGGCACGATAATCGGCAATGATGTCTTCAGCCAGCTTTTCTTTTTCGAGTCCGCGAACATCGTTTAGATAATCGAAAATGAATTGCACCATGCGCTCATGCGCAATGGCGTGGGTTTTGCCGGTTTTTTCATACAGCCAATCGCTGAAGGCTAAAAAATTCTCGAAAGCATTGTCGGCCATGAGTATGGGTAGCGTTCTCGCATAACGGCCGGAGTTAGCGATGATGTCCCAGTAGCGTGAAAACCGCGACAGTCTTTGCATGGTGGCAAAATCAATCACGTCGGTTTGCAGAATATTATAGGGTGGGTCCGGATTGAATTTCAGACCATGCTCTTTGGTGTGCCGTGCAATCGGCGCGCCGCGTAGGCGCTTCAAAATACCGAACTGGATTTCATGTGGCGCCAGCGCCACCAGACGATCAAACCCTTTCGCGAAAGATTCCACGCCCTCACCCGGCAAACCGGCAATCAAATCGACATGCAAATGTGCGGTGCTGTGTTCACGCAACCAGCGAATATTGGTATCGGCAACTTCATTTTTTTGGCGGCGCGATACTCGTGCCTGCACGACAGGGTCAAAAGTCTGGATGCCAATTTCAAACTGCAAAGTACCGGCCGGAAATTTCGCGATTTCTTCTTTCAGTTTTTCAGGAAGATGATCGGGAATCAATTCGAAATGCGCGAAGATGGGATCTTCCGGTGCGAGTTCCAGTTTTTTCAGGAAGAAATCCAGAATCGCCAGCGAGGTATCGACTTTCAAATTGAAAGTACGATCAACAAATTTGAAAGTACGGGCGCCGCGTTGATATAGAATTTCGAGCTCGTTCAAAAAAGGGTCGAGCTCGAACGGCCAAGCGGTTTTATCCAGTGCCGATAAACAGAATTCGCATTTGAACGGACAGCCGCGTGAAGCTTCAACATACAGATGCCGCTGTTTAACGTCTTCATCGGTGAATTCTTTATACGGCAATACCAGCGCTGGTAAAGGCGCTTGCACACCAGCGATAATTTTTTTATCCGGCCGCTCGCCGCGCATTAATTGCTTGGCGAGCACGGCAAAAGTGACATCGCCCCAACCGGTAATCACGTAATCGGCCATTTCGCAAATACGTTGTTGTTCGGTTTCGTAACTGACTTCGGGACCACCGAGCACGATAATAATTTCCGGTGCTACTGCTTTAATCTGGGCAACTAAACGCGTGCTTTCATCGACATTCCAGATGTAAACGCCGATGCCGATTATTTTCGGTTTGTCGGCCAACAGCTTTTCGACCATTTCTTCGGTCTTCTGGCCAATCACGAACTCACGAAGCGCCGAAGCGCCGTGCAGTTCGCCCAAATTTGCACGCAAGTAGCGCAAGCCCAGTGATGCATGGGCGTAACGGGCGTTGAGTGTGGTTAAAACGATATCGGTCATGGTGTGAATTATGACCTAATCGGACGGCAAGGTCAGTGGAATCAGGCTAAATCCACGGGGATAGGGCATTAATAATTATCGGGTCGATTGTCTTGCTATCCCCGTCGCCCGCAAGCGGTCTCTTACGACGCTTTTTGGCGGCGTTTGCTAAACCAGATGCCTAAATCATCCATCAGGGTGTAGGCGGCAGGTATCACGAGCAGGCTCAACAAGGTCGATGTAATCAAACCGCCGATGACGGCGACGGCCATCGGTGCGCGGAAGCTTGAATCGCCGGAGAAGCCCAATGCGATGGGCAGCATACCGGCGCCCATGGCGATGGAGGTCATCAGCACCGGTTGCACGCGTTTGCGGCAGGCGTCGATAACGGCGTCGTGTTGGCTGAGTTTGTTTTGGTCTTCGGCAATCACGGCGTAATCGACCAGCAGAATCGAATTTTTAGTCGCGATGCCGATCAGCATTAACAGGCCGATCAATGCCGGCAATGAAAGCGCGTGCTGCGTCACCAACAAGCCGCCAAATGCGCCACCGGCACATAAGGGTACTGCGGTAAGAATCGTCAACGGTTGCAGTGCGTGGTTGAACAGCAACAACAAAACCATATAGATGCACAAAATGCCCGCAGTCATCGCCAATAAAAACCCGACGAATAATTCGACAAATACTTCGGCATCGCCTGTGTTCAAAAAACTCACGCCTACCGGCAGGTTTTTTACGCTAGGCAGATTCTGGATTTCCTTCATCACATCGCCAAGTGGTCTTCCATTAAGTTCGGCGGTTAAATTGATATTGCGCTGTCGTTGATAACGATCAATCTGCGAAGGCCCGCTGCTATAACTGATACTCGCAACCGACGTTAAGGGCACGCTGCCGTTTTTGGAAGGTACGCGAAGATTGGCAATCAAATCGGGGTTGGCCAGCGCTTGTTCGGTGAAGCCGACGCGAATCGGAATTTGTCGATCCGGTAAGTTGAATTTCGCCAGACGTTGACGATAATCACCGGCGGTGGCGATACGCACGGCTTCGGCAATGGCTTCGGTGGCAACACCGAGTTCCGATGCGCGCGCTGCGTTGGGTACGATCACCAATTCCGGTCGCAACAAGGAGGCCGATGAAGAAATAGCACCGAGCCCTTTTAGCGTGTGTAATTCTTTATTCAAATTTTGTGCCGCTTCGATCAAACGCTTCGGGTCATCACCGGCAAGCACCAGCTGCATTAATTCGCCGGGTTCCGAGCTGATATAACTAATGCGTGCGCCGGGTAAATCCTGCAACAATTCACGGGCGACGCGTTCAAGATCTTTTTGACTGCGCTCACGCGTGTTGGGAGTGCCCCAATCGAGCACCAGTGTTGCTTTGCGGGCTTCGGCAAAACCGGTTTTGCTGGGGTCGCCAAGATCCAATACGCTGCCAACAGTGGTGTAAACCTGCTTGAGTTCTTTTATCGATTCAAGTTTTGCCCGCGCCTGTTCCGTGACTGCTACGGTTTCGGCGAGTTTGGTACCGGGTGCGAGTTCGATGCCAAGATTACTGCGGCCCAAATCGGAAATAGGAATAAAAGTCGCGGGAATAAAATAGACAATTCCCAGCGAGCCAATAAACAGCAGGAAGGCGATCCAGAGCGTGCGAGCGCGATGACGCAGGGCGGCATCGACCCAGCCCAGATACCATTTCATCAATCGGGATTCGCGTTCGACATACGGCACGGCCTTGAGTTGATAAGCGGCCATCATCGGCGTTAATAAACGCGCGACTAATAATGAAAACAACACGGCGGTTGCGGCAGTCCAGCCAAATTCGCGGAAAAATTTTCCGGCAATACCCGGCATAAAAGCGACTGGAATAAATACAGCGGCCAGCGTCAATGAGGTTGCAATAACCGCGACACCAATTTCGTCGGCAGCGTCTCTGGCTGCCTGCATGGGTGGCTTGCCCATGCGTAAATGCCGCACAATATTTTCCACTTCGACAATGGCGTCATCCACCAAAATGCCGACCACGACCGACAGTGCGAGCAAGGTAATCAAATTCAAACTGAAGTTGAATAAATACATCACGGCAAAGGTCGGAATAATCGACAAAGGCAAAGCGACCGAAGAAATCCAGGTGGCACGCCAATCACGCAGGAAGAACCACACCACCAAAACGGCCAATAGCGCTCCTTCAAACAGCATGATCATCGAAGAATCGTAAGAGCGCTGGGCTTCTTCAACCGTAGAAGTAACGAGTTGAAAATTGA
>JAYSQD010000109.1:0-1199 GCA_043721835.1 Arenimonas sp.
CGCTTTACTGCCATTTTTAGCTGTTGGATTCGAACTAACTGGAAAAGAATTGATCGCAGGCGCAGCGCCGAAACTCTGCGCTAATTTTGAGACGGCGGCGGGCCACAGTGTGCCCAGATACAAAAGCAAATCCGAAGTAATTACCGGATTTGCATCTGGCGTTATGCTGCTGCCAATTAAACTGCCTACGCGGGTCGGCATGTTTATGGCCCGTCGTATCGGATAGCTAAAGCGAATGTACCCGAATGCGCGATGCCATTTCCCTCACGCACAGCCGCATTCTTTTTGAAAGCAGGATACACCTTCCATTTGTCGGAGCCGTAGATTAAAACGGTACCGTTATCGATAAAATCATTACGCACAGTACGGATATGTTTTAGCTCGCCAACGAAAGAACTCTTGCTGCTTGGCCTTTGTTGCAACAGTTGCATAGGAAGGAGTATGGCTTCATTGTTCCAAGCGTTCGGCTGCATCAATGCCAGTGGTTGAACAGGAGTGCTTGCAGACACACCATCGCCATAGCCGAAATACCCGTTAGGCGGTGTCCATATAGCAGAACCTCCTGAGTTTATCGCGCCGTGGATGCTGAAGTTCACAGCATCACCGGCACCACCAGAACCGCCTGCACTAGATTGCCAGAATGGCAATGGACACCATTGCGATCCAGCGTAAAGACTAAAGCTACCGTCCGCCATCATTCCGATGTTACCGTTGCCGTACACGCTACCGCCATAGCCAGCTAGTTCGCCTGGTATCGAAGCGCCGACCCAATTGCCTGTGCCGGGATTGCCAGGTGATGGACTTTGCCCAAACATCACTGTTTGGAAATATTGCCCACTGCCATAATTCACCATCATCACCACTTCATCTGGCGAGACGTTGACGTGAATGTGATAAGTCACCGGCCAATCCCAGTCGGGAAAGGTATTGCTGGCAGTATCTTTTAAGCGGCCCATTCTAGGCCCGCCAAGAGTGGCTGCTGATGCATCGGTTAGCAGGTTTGATCCGTCTTTACCGTTGCCGCCACGCACGATCAACATGCTGTTAGCTGGCGGCACAGGGCTGTTGCTTGCAGTGCCATTTTCGCCGACCCGCGTTTGCACGTAGCAGGTGCCTTTATGCAAAATTTCCCCGCTCAGCGTCCAGCCATTCGTCGTGCAGGCATTGCGCAAGGCAGTGAGTAAATCGGCGAATGAATT
>JAYSQD010000110.1:0-17818 GCA_043721835.1 Arenimonas sp.
ACAAGAGGGCGCAGCAAGCAGCGCCCCTACGTTGCGGTTTCAATCACGGCCAAAGTCAGACGCGAGACGCAGCATAATTTGCCGCGCGAGTCTTCAATACGAATATCCCAGACCTGGGTTTTACGGCCGACATGCACCGGGCGCGCGGTGCCGGTTACAGTACCTTCGGTTACGCCGCGAACGTGATTGCAATTGAGCTCAAGGCCAACGGCTTGCTGGCCTGCTTTTTCGACACACATATTGGCAGCGACACTAGCGAGTGTTTCCGCCAGCATGGCGGACGAACCGCCGTGCAATAAACCATAAGGCTGCTTGGTGCGTTGGTCGACCGGCATGGTGCCGCGAATAAAATCTTCGCCGATTTCCGTAATGCAAATGCCCAAATACGATATCGACGTATGCAGGCTGTGGGCATTCAATTCTTCGATTGTGCGCGGGTGGCGAAAAATATTCGCCATGCTCAAACTCAGCGAACGCGCAACAAGCCTGGACGCCAAGCGGGCGCATAACCGGCACGCTTGTAGCCTGATGAATCGCCATAACCACCGCCGGTTTCACGATTACTGCGGCGATGCATGCGGTCTTGTAATTCCTGACGACGATCTGCCAGCCATTCGGCCGAACCCACCGAAGAAGGACTGACGCCGCGACGACGCGCTTCGTTTTCACGATATTCGCAGAACTCTTCGTACGCTTCGAGTTCGTGTTTGAGTTCGATAACGCAGAGCTCGATGGCAATGGCATCATCGAAATAACCCAAGACCGGAATATTGTCAGGAATAATGTCGGCCGGATCGGCAAAATAAACCAGCGCCGACAATACGTGTTGACGGTCGGTTTCATTCAAGGACCAACCCTCGTCGCGCACCATGGCAATCAAGGCGTCTAAATGATCCAGACGGGTTGCAATAAAATCAGGCAAATCAACTTTGTTGGCTTCTTCCAGTAATTTACCGGCGGCAGCGATAACTTCTTCGGCAGATTTATTGCCAGCTGAGTCGCGCGCGGCCTTGATGGCAGCATTGAAATGTTCTAGGTCTCGGTCGGAGAGTTCAAAACTAATCGCTAAAGGCATGACTATGTTTCCATCGAAAGGTGAACGGTAAGAAGCGTAAAGACTAGGCGCTGTCGTGCGGTGCGTCAATGTTACCGAGTTTACGCGAGCTGGTATGCCGCTTACTAGGGCTTCGTTCCATACCAAACCGTGGGAGGGCCGTAAGGCCCGAATTACCCAACGCAGAATCGGCATTCGGGCCTTACGGCCCTCCCACGATTTTTTTATTAGCGCTCCGAATGCCCGGACTCGAAATAATCATTGCGTTCAAACGCGCCGGGTTTAACCAGATCGGAAAACGCTCTTG
Source organism: Arenimonas sp. (assembly GCA_043721835.1). Taxonomy (GTDB): domain Bacteria; phylum Pseudomonadota; class Gammaproteobacteria; order Xanthomonadales; family Xanthomonadaceae; genus Arenimonas. The sequence continues at coordinate 1,362 of JAYSQD010000110.1, forward strand.
CCTGTGGCGATAAAAACTTGCCTTTGCGTACCACCACACCATAGCTGCGTGGCGGGAAGTAATCCCGCAAATTGCGAATCTCCAATTTCTCGTGATCGGCTTCGTTCAAACAAATGCCGGTCACAATCGATATTCCCAAACCCATCGCGACATATTGTTTGATCACTTCCCAGCCACCGACTTCCAGCGCCACGGTGTAAGGCACCCGTCTTTGTTGGAACACCAAATCCACCAGACGCCAAGTCGTTAATCGTTTGGGCGGCAGGATCAAACCATGTGGGCTTAAATCTTCGAGCTGCAAATTCTCTTTTTTCGATAAGGGATGGCCCTTCGCCATGATCAGCATCGGGTCAAACGAATACACCGGCGCATAGGACAAATCGGTCGGTACATCGAGCATGGAACCGACCGCTAAATCGACCGCGTCGGAGCGCAGAAGCGCCAAGCCATCTTTGCCGGTCACGTTGTGCAGGACCAATTGCACGGTCGGATGCGCCTGCTTGAAGGCCTGCACAATCGGTGGCAGCAAATACAAAATGGTCGAGCTACCGGCGGCGACATGCAGTTCGCTAGCCTCGAGTCCTTTTAATTTATTGCGAAATTCGCCCTCCAGACCATCGAGGCCTTCGACCAAGGGCCGAGCCAGTTCGTAAAGTGCAGTGCCTTCGCGCGTCAGTGTCATTCGACGGCCGCCACGTTCAAATAATCTGACTTGCAGGTCGCGCTCGAGTGCCTGTAATTGCAAGGTCACTGCTGGCTGGCTCAGGAAAAGTGCCTCGGCTGCACGCGAAATAGAGCCCAAACGCGCGGCTTGGCAGAAGGCCCGCAGGGGTTTTAGGCGGTCACCTTTGTAATAAAAGCGCGGACTGACAGCTTTTGGCATTGGAATTTACTTAACTATAAGGTTTGTTAATAGATTCTATTCAAACATTTAGTTTGTCAAATTAAAACAAGCGTTTTAAGGTTGAGGCCAGCTTACAGGTACCTTTTCTATGTCCTCTCTTGAAATCATTGCCACCCCCCAGCCCGGCCAGGGGGATTTACTGACCCCAGCAGCCTTGGCTTTTCTCAGCGAATTGCATGAGCGCTTTGAGCCGACCCGGCAAGAACGATTGTCTACGCGCGAAAGACGCCAAGCCCAATTCGATGCCGGGGCTACGCCCGATTTCCGTGAAGACACTCGTACAATCCGCGAAAGCGAATGGAAAGTCGCCGAAATACCCGCCAACTTGCAAGATCGTCGCGTCGAAATTACCGGCCCGGTTGAACCCAAAATGGTGATCAACGCCCTGAACTCGGGCGCCAAAGTGTATATGGCCGATTTCGAGGATTCAACTTCTCCGACTTGGGAAAACCTATTGACCGGCCAGCGCGCGCTGCGCAAAGCCGTCACCGGCGACCTGGACTGGATGGCACCAGATGGCAGCAAGCACTACGTGCTGAACAAGGAAAAGCTGGCAGTCTTGATGGTGCGCCCGCGCGGCTGGCATCTGGATGAAAAACATTTGCAGCTCGCTGGCGCGCCAATGTCGGCATCCTTATTCGATTTGGGTCTGTTTGCTTTCCATAACGCCAAAACGCAATTTGAAAAAAACAGCGGCCCGTATTTCTATATTCCGAAAATACAGTGCATGGAAGAAGCCGCCTTATGGGAAGAAGTGCTGAGCTTTATTGAAGTACGCCTTGGTCTGCCACTCGGCACCATGAAAGTTACCGTGCTGATTGAAACCTTGCCCGCAGCTTTTGAAATGCATGAAATTCTGCATGCGCTGCGTTCACGCATCGTCGGTTTGAACTGCGGGCGCTGGGATTATATTTTTTCCTATATCAAAACTTTCCGGAATCATCGCGACAAGGTGTTGCCGGAACGTAGCCAAGTTTTAATGACGCAACCGTTTCTGAAAGCCTATTCGGAATTATTGATTCAAACCTGTCATCGTCGCGGTGCATTGGCGATGGGCGGCATGGCCGCACAAATTCCGATTTCCGGCGATCCTGAAGCCAACGAAGCGGCATTGAATCGCGTGCGTGCCGATAAATTGCGCGAAGTCAAAGCAGGCCATGACGGCACCTGGGTTGCCCATCCGGCGCTGATTAAAGAAGCCGAAACAATTTTCGATGCGCATATGCCAAACGCGAATCAGCGTGACGTATTGCGCGAAGATGTTTCAGTCACGCGAGAGGATTTGATCAAGCCGTGCATAGGCACCATCACGCAAAAAGGTTTTGAAAACAGTGTGGAAGTTTGCGTGCGTTATCTCGCGTCCTGGCTCGATGGCAATGGTTGCGTACCGATTCACTGGCTGATGGAAGACGCCGCCACCGCTGAAATTTCCCGCACACAACTTTGGCAATGGCTGCATCACGGAAATTTACATCTCGATGATGGTTCGGCAGTCGATTTCGCCCTATTCGAACGCTGCCTGATTTCCCTGCCAAGCAAACTGGCCGATCGCATGCGCGTACCCGGCGCGGCAAAACTCAATGACGCCATTGCACTACTCGACGAACTCACCCACGCTGACACACTGGCCGATTTTTTAACCCTGCCGGCCTACAAACAAATTGATTAACCCGTAGGAGGGCCTTCTAGGCCCGACCGGCTTCATCGAGAGCCGGTCGGGCCTAGAAGGCCCTCCTACCACCACATCACCACCACCAAGGAACCACCATGAGCAAGACACTTCCCAGCGCTGAACAACTGAAACAAGAATGGGCAACCTCGCCCCGTTGGGCCGGCATTAAACGCGGCTATACCGCCGAAGAAGTCGTGCGCTTGCGCGGTACGGTCGCCATTGATCATTCGCTCGCGCGTTTGGGCGCCGAAAAATTATGGAAATATCTCAACGAAAAACCATTTGTGAATGCACTCGGTGCATTGACTGGCAATCAGGCCATGCAACAAGTCAAAGCCGGTTTGAATGCGATTTATTTGTCCGGCTGGCAAGTCGCTGCCGACGCCAACCTGGCTGGCGAAATGTATCCCGATCAAAGCCTGTATCCCGCCAACTCGGTGCCCCAAGTGGTCAAGCGCATTAATAACTGCTTGCTGCGTGCCGACCAACTGCATCATGCCGAAGGCAATGACAGCATTGACTGGATGCAACCGATTATTGCCGATGCCGAAGCCGGTTTTGGCGGCGTGCTGAATGCCTTTGAATTGATGAAGTCGATGATCGAAGCCGGTGCTTCGGGCGTGCATTTCGAAGATCAATTGGCTTCAGTAAAAAAATGCGGCCATATGGGCGGTAAAGTTTTAGTGCCAACGCGCGAAGCCGTCGAAAAATTAATTGCCGCACGACTGGCTGCCGATGTGATGGGCGTACCGACGTTAATCGTCGCGCGCACCGATGCCGAAGCGGCGGATTTAATTACTTCCGATGTCGATGACAACGACAAAGCGTTTTGCACTGGCGAGCGTACGATCGAAGGTTTCTATAAAACTATTCCAGGTTTGAATCAGGCAATCTCGCGCGGCCTGGCTTACGCGCCTTATGCCGATTTGGTCTGGTGCGAAACCGGCAAGCCCGACCTTGCTTATGCCAAAGCGTTTGCCGATGCGATCCATGCAAAATTCCCCGGCAAAATGCTGGCCTACAACTGCTCGCCATCATTTAATTGGAAGAAAAATCTGGACGACGCCACCATTGCGAAATTTCAAATTGAATTAGCCGCCATGGGTTACAAATTCCAGTTCATCACCCTGGCCGGTTTCCATGCATTGAATTACTCGATGTTCAATCTGGCCTATGGTTATGCCCGCAACCAGATGAGTGCCTTCGTTGAATTGCAGGAAGCCGAATTTGCGGCAGCTGATCGTGGTTTCACCGCAGTGAAGCATCAGCGTGAAGTCGGCACCGGCTACTTCGACTCGGTTACCCAGACCATTCAAGGCGGCCAAAGCTCCACCACCGCCCTGAAAGGCTCGACCGAGGAAGAGCAGTTCCATCATTGAAAACGTAGGTCGGGCCCCGCCTACCCTGCAATCCATCGCCATTCGTAGCCCGGGTAACGCTCTTTTACCCGGGTTTGGAGACGATGCGATTGAGCTCCAGCGCGGCATAAACTGTTTAATACATCGCAACTCTTCCCGGGTCGGTGAAGCGTGACCCGGGCTACTGCGCTCGGTGGGCAATGCCCACCCTACGGATCTACATCGAGGCGACTTCGCGAGCAGAGCTCGCTCCTACGTCAACATCCGACATTTGTGCACCAAATCTGCGATTGGCACAATTCCTTCACCCTGCCTAGCCACAGCCCACCAAAATTTGGTTACACTCAAGCACTTACCCGATTGATTTAAAGCTGCGAATAACAGTGATAGAACTAGTGCGATCAAAAACCCGCAAAACCGCACCACAAACTTCGCACCTGCCATCGATGCTTTCCGATGAGGAAATGCAGGCTTTGTGTTCGGTCGCCGTGAGCCGTGCGATGTTGCCGGGTGAAGAACTATTCCGTCGCGGTGATGACGCTCGCAGCATGTACGTTATCGATACCGGCGAAGTCCGCTTAAGTTTTGACGACGGCATCGTCGATAAATTATTGGGCCCGGGCCATTTCTTCGGCGAGCTGTCGGTCTTTATCGGACAACACCAACGCTTCGCCCATGCCATCGCCGAAGCCTCCGGCATGCTGTATGAAATCACCACCGAAGCCTTCCAAGGCTTGCTCTTAAGCCATCCGGCCGTGGTCGCTAAATTCATGCAGCGCAGCTTCACCTATCTGGTGGCAGGCGAGCATCAAATGATGAAAAGTCTGCGTCGTCGTAACGAAGACCTGATGCAAACGCTCGATACTCTGCGGCAAACCCGCAGCGAATTATCGGTCGCACAACAACTGGTGCGTACCGATGATTTGACCGGCTTGGCAAATCGTCGCGGCCTTTATCGTTATATGGATGAAGTAGGCCGACATCCCGTTGCGGGCAAACGTCTGGCCTTGCTGCTGATCGATCTGGATCATTTCAAACAAATTAATGATCGTAGTGGCCATCTCGCTGGTGATGCCGCACTGCGCGCGGTCGCCGAAGAAGTACGTCGTATGGCCGGCCCCATGGATTTGCCTTGCCGTCTTGGTGGCGATGAATTCGCCCTCGTGTTGCAAGTGGCTGATAGCGGCGAGCTCAGCAATCGCGCGCTTGAATTAATGGCGGCCGTTCGCAGCCTGCGCCTGCCCAGTTTGCGCGAACACACGCTCAGCATTTGTGTCGGTGGCGCCTTTTGTCATGACCCCGGTGGTTGGTCACATTGGTACAGTTTGGCCGATACCGCTTTATACGACGCGAAAAAACGCGGTGGCGGTACTTGGCGCGTGGCCGAGTAATGCACTTTGGCCGTCTAGGGCCGGTTTCTGCGTTCCTCCATTAAGCGCCTATAAAAATTCATTGAGAATTTCAAAAGAACTTAATGGCCACTAATCCATTCACAGCAGCGAAATCCAGCGAAAATCCTACCGTCTCGTCGGTACTTCGGACCGTGCTGCTTTGTGATTGGGCCGACTCCACGCATCTCATAGAAACCCTTGGCGACGCCCGTGCTGTCGGGTTGATGCAAAAGCATGACCAGTTCCTGCGTGACACTTTATCAAATACCCAAGGCCGCCTGATCGATAAATCCGATGGCATTCTGGCCTTATTCGAACGGCCTATCCAAGCCCTGGATTTTGCACTGCGTTATCAACACCAAATGCGGCTATGGGGCGCGGAATACCAACAAGCCATTCAAGCTCGCATTGGCATCCATGTTGGCGATGTGATGACTTGGGAAAACGCCCCCGATCAAATTGCCGCCGGTGCCAAACCACTCGAAGTCGAAGGCTTCGCCAAACCGATAGCTGCACGCTTGATGGGCTTGGCCATGCCCGGCCAAATTTTGTTATCGGGTATGGCACAAAGTTTGGCGCATCGCGCACAACTAGAATTAGGCGAACGCGGGCAAAAACTACGCTGGATTTTGCACGGTCGTTACACGTTCAAAGGCGTGCCAGCACCGATGTTGGTGCATGAAGTCGGCGACCCAGAATTCTCGCCGCTGCGCGCACCGCCATCAACACAAAAAGCATGGCGCGAAATTCCTCTCTGGCGTCGACCGCCTGTATTAGCTCTTGAAATTTTATTAACCACCGGCCTGATCGGCGGCTTTATTTGGAGCACATTTCAAAGCCCGCCCGCCATTGCTTTCTACGAACGCGATTGGATCGTGATGGGCGATTTGCAAAATTTGACCCGTGAAAAAATGTTCGACGATTCACTCGATACTGCAATGCGTATCGGGCTCGAACAATCGGCTTACGTCAATGTGATTTCCGACAATCAGGAACAAGAAGCGCTTAAACGCATGCAGCGCGAAGGCCAGAGTATTGATCGGCAAACTGGAGCAGAACTGGCATTACGCGAAGGCGCGAAAGCACTGGTGTTGCCTACCTTGACCGAAGTCGGTGGACACCTTCGCGTGACTGCCGAAGTGATTGACCCCAATTCAGGCGTCACCGTTTATACCGAAAGCGCCGAAGCTTCGAATACCAACAAGGTGCTTCCTGCTTTGGATGAAGTGCTTGAAAAACTTCGTACGCGGCTGGGTGAACCGATAAATTTAGTGGATAAAAGTAAGCCGCTGCAACAAGTAACGACTCCTAGTATCGAAGCACTCCGTGCATTTTCACTGGGCCTGGATGCTCGCGTAGCAGGAAAAAATGCGGAAGCAATGGCTTTGTTCCAACAGGCCGTGAAGCTAGATCCTGATTTCTCAATGGCTTATCTGCGCATGGCCTTTATCAGGTATAGCGATAACGATAGTGAGCAAGCGCAGAAATATCTGAATATTGCTGAAAGCAAACGGCAACGCTTGAGTAACCGAGAAGCATTATTGCTGGACGCATCAATGGCTATTTTTGATAAGCCAGCAGAAATGCTTCAGAAACTAAAATTGCTGGCTGCCATATATCAGGACGAATACAGGGCTTATTATAATTACGCTTACTTTGCCCATAACAACGCTCAACAATATCAGGCAGCCCGGGATTTCTTAACTCCCGCACTGTCAACGCATAATCCGGATCGCGGTGGCGCTTACTATCAGCTTGGTGCTGCGAATCTTGCACTTAACGACTATAAAGAAGCCGTCAAGGCTTTCACCCAATCGGATGCTTTAAAGTCTGGTGGATATAATCGCGACTTTGCCGATACCTATGCTGCGCAACGCCTATTTATCCAAGCTAATAAAATTCTAGCTGCACAATCTGTTGAAGCTTCAGATGGTCAAAGCTTAGAAACCCGGATGTCAGAGATAACCTATCCCGTAGACATGGGTGAGTGGACAAAGGCAAAGTCATCACTGGAGACATTGGTAGCACAAGTACGGAATGCCAGTCCGATGGTTCAGGGGTCTTTCGAGGGCCTAGCTTTGTCGTTGCGAAGTTATGCGCCAGACACGGCTTTTGCAAAAGACCTTCGCAGGTATTTATTGAAACAAGAGTCCTTGCTGACGAAAGCTAATGTTTTGGAACGCCGCCATCTCGTGTTTCAAGTACTTTCGGCCGGGTGGATGGCAGCAAATTCCGGCGATGCTAAAAGTGCTCGCTCGGCTTTGGCTTCGGTGGGATCAATGGCGCAAGACGGCGGCTTTCCGGCAAACATAGATATGTATTTGGTATTGCAAGCAGAGCTGGATATTGTGACGAATCAGCCAAACACTGCAATTTCCAGATTAGTGCCTCGTGTAAAAAAAGGCGATGAGCTGTTTTTTTTACACCAGCAATTAATGCGTGCCTACGCTGCAAACAGAGATTTTGAAAAAGCTTTGGAACAGGCTGACTGGATTGCCACTCATCGAGGAACTGCTTACGCAGAATTCAACAGTTTAAATATGTGGCAACCAGCCAATGTTGCAGAAAGCAATCTTGCCTTGCTGGCTGCAGCGCACTATGCCGACAAACTCGGAAAAAAAGATATCGCCACTGAACGTAGAAAAGCATTTGCCGAAGCATGGCCAACTGATGGACGCGAAGCCCAAGTCGCTTATCGCGCCCGTCAATTTGACTAAGCTTTTTTAGCAACATCCAATGCAATGGGATGCTGCGTGGCTTGCGCACTCAATAACTGCTTACGTAGAGCATTCCTACTTTTTTTGATATCCGCCGCGCTAGCTAATTTTTCGCAACTCATGCAGGCCCAGGCACCTTTGTCATTGTCGCTGGCGTAAGCTGCCGCGTCATGGCCCAAATAAGCTAAAGCAATACGCGGACTTTTTTGAAATACGGCACGAAACTCATTATCGCTACTCAATTTATCCAGCAACTTATCTACGAGTTCTTCAGAAAGTTGAAACGGCATAGTCGAATCCCCTGTTTATGTCGGACGTACGTTGTTCACAATGAACGCTTGGAGTCTAGCGACAATTCCAGACATTGTCAGTTAATCTGGGAGCCCTGTAATGACATTTAACAATTATCTTTGCCCCCTCAAATGATCGCTGCCAACTTACATGTTAAAAGGAAATGTCTGTAGACAAAATTAAGGGCCTGAAGGCCCTTAATCAGTGTTTCCGAAATCTAACCTAGCGAGCACCTTGCAAACCAACCGGATTGAACTGCACTCTCTCCGTCAACAATTGTATGCGTAATAAATCGCGGCTCTGTCTAATCACTTCTGCGCTCGCCAGCTCTTCACATCGAAGGCAAGCCCAAATACCCTTGTCGCTATCACTGGCATTTGCCGCAGCTTCATGACCCAGCGATGCCAATGCTTCACGTGGGCTTTTTTGAAACAAGGCACGAAAATCATCGTCGCCACTTAATTTGTCTAACAGCGAATGCACAATGGCCTCAGATAATTGAAACGCTGGATTGCCTTGCTCTTCCGATATCTGGAAATATTTTTCTACCGCTTGTTCCGAGTGGTCAAATGTCATGATCGAATATCCTGTGTTTGTTTAAGGTCGTTGAACTGGTTGCGCTTGCACTCTACCCATACTTCCGACTATTGTCAGCAGCCTCAGCCTACGCGATAACGATGCATATTCGGCATCAACACAGATCGATCCGGCTTTCGGATAACCACAAGGGATATGAATGTTAATTCAGCGCTGCACGCAACTGATGATCGAGCTGGATAGCGAACAACGCTTTGCATTGCAAAGCCTGCTTTCTGGCGGCGACGGCCTGGACCGTACCCCGCGCTGGATGGCTTATGCCTCCCATCTCGATTCGCCGGTGCAAGTGAGCCTGGCCGAATTAAACGTACTCGAAGCCGTTAGCCCCGACACGCCGAAGGAGCTGGCCGCGCTGGTTGATGTGCATGGCGAACCATTGATTGCCGGCCTGTTGAAAAAAGGCTTGCTGCTAAGCGATGAATCCGATCATGCAGCATGGCGCGAACGCGACCAGATTGTTCGTGATGTGGCTTGGTGGCCACCGGCCGCGATTGCGATGACGCATGGTCGCTGGAACGAAGTGGATATCGGCGCTCGCAACGAACGCGGCTTGATGATGAGTAGCCAGGAAATGGTCGATGCCTTCGGCACAGCCCCAGAACCAGAATATCGCCGCGCAGGAAATACTCCGCCCATCACTTTAACCAAACCCCGAAAAACCGAATTCGACGCCCTGCTATCAAAACGAAAAACCTGCCGTAATTTTGATCCCGCCCAATCTATTTCAGCCGAAGATTTAGCGACCATGCTGCATCGGGTCTGGGGTGCGATCGGCACTTTGGAGCTGGCGCCGGGTGCGGTTGCAGTGAAAAAAAATTCGCCGGCCGGCGGTGGACTGCATGCGACTGAAGCCTACGTTTTAGTGCAACGTGCCGAGGGATTAACGCCGGGAATCTATCATTATTTATCGATGCAGCATGCTCTCGAACTCATGCAGCAATCCACACAGGCTGACATGCGTGAATTAATGTATCAATGTGTTGCGGGACAAGAATGGTTTCAAGACGTACCTGTCATGGTGGTGATGACAGCACGCTTTGATCGATTGTTTTGGAAATACCGTCGGCACACAAAGGCATGGCGCGTGGTACATCTTGACGTCGGTCACCTGTCGCAGACCATGTATTTATCTGCTGCTGATTTAGGTCTTGGCGCATTTGTAACTGCCGCCATTAATGATCACACCGTCGAAAAAACACTCGGTTTACAAACATTAAAAGAAGGCGCAATTGTCATCGTAGGTTTCGGCCCGCGCTTGCCAAACAGCACCGTTCTGGAACTGGATAATTTAACGTCGATAGAAATTAAATAAGCTGCCTAGGGGCGCCTGCTTCGTGCACTCGCCATAGGTACGTAGGAGGCCGCTTGCGGGCGACGAGGAAAACACCTTCGGCGTCGGACAGATTTTGGGCGCGGCAAGCAGGCGCCCCTACGATTGAATACGTTCTTAAACGTCTAAATCAATCCACACCGGCGCATGGTCACTCGGTCGATCCCAGGTACGTGGTTCGCGATCAATCGTTGACGATGTACATTTCGATTTCAATGCATCGCTGATTAAAATCAAATCAATGCGTAAGCCATGATTTCGTTGAAACCCGCCGGCACGATAATCCCACCAACTAAAATGTCCGGGCTCATCGTTATGTAATCGAAAGCTATCGTGCAAGCCAATATCCAATAAGCGTTTATAAGCCGCACGTTCTTTTGTCGAGGTTAAAATGGAATCGTCATTCCAAACTTTCGGGTCGTGCACGTCGCGGTTATCGGGGGCGATATTGAAATCGCCGAGTACGACCAGGTTCGGGTATTTTTTTATTTCTTCTGCCAGCCAGTCATGCATGGCGGCGAACCAGCGCAATTTATAATCGTATTTATCGGTGCCGACATCTTGGCCATTCACCACATATAAATCGATGATGCGAATGCCGTTAACGGTGGCGGCAATTACGCGACGTTGTTCATCATCGAAACCGGGAATGCCGATCTGCACATCTTTGGCAGATTCGCGGCTGACAATCGCAACACCGTTATAGGTTTTTTGGCCGATAAATACCGAGCGATAACCAAGACCGGCAAGAACATCGTCCGGAAACTTGTCGTCTTCCATCTTGGTTTCCTGCAACACCACAACGTCGGGCTGGCGCAGTTTCAGCCATTCTTGCAGATGCGGCAGCCGTACATTGAGTGAATTCACATTCCAGCTGGCAATTTTCATAAACTTTATTTCTTGCCAATATGGGTGTCTAGAAAATTAATAATTCCTTTGTAGGCATTCAAGCGTTTTTCCGGGTCAAAAAAACCATGCCCTTCGCTACCTTCAAAAATCCACTGCGGTGGGTTGCCCGCTGCAATCAAGGATTTCTGCATCACTTTGGCCTGAGCGGCAGAAGCTATTTCATCTGCACCGCCGTGTATTAACAAAACAGGCGCTTTGATTCGCGCAGCTAAGCGATTTGGAGACCGTGCATTTAACCAAGTGACATCATTAACAAAAATATCTGCTAAATACTTTCGTCCGTAAGCAGTGTTATCCATTGTTCCCTGGCTTCCCAACGCGCCGAGTTCATAAATACCTGAATAGCCAATCGCGCACTTAAACAAATTTGGTTCGGTAGCAACACCCATCAATGCCGCATAAGCGCCATAGCTGATGCCATAGATACAAATTCTTTTCTCGTCAATTTTATTTTGAGTTAATAACCAGCGAGTTCCGTCAGCAAGATCTTGCTGCATTTTACCGCCCCATTCGCGCAGACCTGCATTCAGAAAATCAAGCCCATAACCACCGGAGCCGCGATAATTAATTTGCAGCACAGCATAACCACGACTGGCTAAGAGTTGTGCATCTGCATTGAACTCCCACCGATCGACTTCACCATACGGACCGCCATGCGGCATGACCACAAGTGGCATTTTATCTACCGCCACATTGGGTACGGTAAGCCAGCCGCGGATCGTCATACCATCGTGCGCTTTGAATTCAATAGGCTCAACCGATGCAGCATTGTCCGGAATAATATCTGGACGTACTTTGAGTGATAGCGATAGTTTTTTTGCATCACGCTCATAAATATAATATTCACCGGGATTAACATCACTGTGCACAAATAAACTTGCATATCGGCCGTCAACTGAAAAACTGTTGGCAATTACGAGCTCGCCAGGAAATTGAGACATCATTGCTTTAACCAGAATCGCCTCGGGCAATGTCTTATCTAAAAAAACATATCCACCGCGCCCCTCAAAACTCTGAATAGCATAGACACTTTTTAAGTCGGCTGTTTGATACAACGCCCCAATGTCGGTATTTCCAGGCTCGTAAATTTTCTTCTCGACAAGGGTTTGCGGGTTTAGTTTAATCAAGTAATCTGCTTTGCCAGATTCTGATACCTGAGCATAAATCTCGATACCATCCTGCGTGTAGGCCAACGGCTCAATGGCACGGTTAGATTTATGCTGGTCATTTATAGTGATCCATCCAGAAGTCTTTGGGTCATGATAAAGCAATTGACTATATCGATCAGTAGTGACGCCTGAAACAATACCTGCTTTATGGTTTTCATCAACCAACACATTATTAAAGTAACGGAGTGGAATTTTTCCACCATTTTTAACCAAGCTCCCTGTGGTTACGTTTAATCGAGCTAAGTCAAGAAATGGTATTTCTCCACTTGTTTCCCAACTGGATATTGCGATTAAAATTGTATTGTTATCATCAACAAACGGCTCTAACAAATAAGCTGATGCTCTAATCGCTTTTGCACGCTTTATATTTGTTCCAAGTTCATCAGCCCCGCGGTAACCAAATAAGTAGCGTCTATTACCACCATCCGCATCGAGGCCCCACAGCTCGCCCGTAGCATAAGGTGTAGACACGCCACCAGCTTTTTCTGCCATTGATAAAACAACTCGTCGTTCACTTACCCATTGATACTTGTAAACATATTGGCCTTTACTCAGAACAATATTTGCGGTTGGTTTGTTAGTTGCTCTATCAAAGATAATTAAACTTGAATGGTCATCACCAGGGACAATGACTGCAAAAAACTCGCCCGTTGGCGAGAGTTTAAATGAGCCCGTTTGCACCGTTTCTGTTTTTGTGTAGGCTTCAATTGGTAATATGGCTGCCAGTGCAACACTTGCGCTGCAGAACAAGCCAATCACGAGCGAAAAAACTATCACTCGTCGCAAGCCAAAATATACATTTTTCATGCTTTTAATCTCTTTGTGATTAAGATGCTCAGCTCAATGAATTCATAGCGCAGCTTTGGTAAGCTGAAGGCCATAATTAGCCACCGATTAACGTATATTCTATACCTCCAACATGCTTGTTCCTAGCTTGAAAGATAATATTCTCAATAGCTAAAATTCAAATCACTTTTATGGAGTGCGAATGTATGAAATGGCTTGACCTGCGCAGCGATACCGTCACGCAACCCAGCGCTGCCATGCGCGCGTGCGCATTGGAGGTGCCTTTGGGTGATGACGTGTTTGGCGAAGACGCTACCGTTAATGCCTTGCAAAAACGCTGCGCCGACGAGCTTGGTTTTGATGCAGGTTTATTTGTGCCTAGCGGCACGCAATCGAATCTGCTGGCTTTGATGGCCCATTGCGAACGCGGTGATGAATATATTGTTGGCAGTGAAGCCCATACGTATAAATTTGAAGGCGGTGGTGCCGCGGTATTGGGTTCGATTCAACCGCAGCCAATTCCGCAACATCAAGACGGCACGCTAGATTTAGTGGCAGTGGCATCTGCAATAAAGCCGCTGGATGATCCGCATTTTGCCCGTACTAAATGTTTCACTTTGGAAAATACCTGGTGGGGTCGGGTGTTGCCGCAAACCTATATTGCCCAAGCCGCTGCATTGGCGAAACAGCGTAATCTTGGCTTTCATCTCGACGGCGCGCGTTTGTATAACGCGGCAGTGGCACAAAATATTCCGGCGCGTGAAATTGCAAAACATTTTGATAGCGTGTCGGTGTGCTTCTCGAAAGGTTTAGGCGCGCCGATCGGCTCGATGTTGCTGGGTTCGGACGAATTGATTTCCAAAGCACGACGCTGGCGAAAAGTGCTTGGCGGCGGTTGGCGACAAGCGGGTCTATTGGCCGCGATGGCCAACTTTGCACTCGATAATAATGTCGAAAGATTGGCGGACGATCATCGGCATGCAAGCGAATTGGCCCATGCCTTAAGTGATGTTTCCGATATCGAAGTCATTGGCGCTTTTACCAGCATGGTGTTTATTACGGTGCCGAAAGAGCGGCTTGTTGCACTCGCATCGCATATGCACACACATGGTGTAAAACTTTCTGCAAGCAATTCCAGAATTCGTCTGGTCATGCATCTGGATATCAATGATGAAGACCTTATCAGGATAATTGATGCATTCCGGAGTTTTTGAGCTGGATGAGGTTTGCGATATATCCATGGGCATGTCTGTTTTTGCGTCCATGGGAATTTTCACCGTAGGGGCGCACGCTTGCTGCGCGCATCAGGCCATCGGATAGATTTTTGGGCGCAGCAAGCATGCGCCCCTACGGTTAATTTATCGGATAGATTTTTGGGCGCAGCAAGCAGGCGCCCCTACAGGCTCAACTCCAGAATTAAATCCGTTACGCCAATTTGGCCTTGCGGGCCGATCCAGGTGCTTGTTTCCGGTGTTGCTGTTAATGTCACTTTTTCTGCTTGAGCTTTCAATATTGCTGGTTGTTGTGCGCTTGTTGCCATCTGCTGTGCAGCTGCACGCAATGCGCCATCTTCCAATGCATCTTCGAAAAGTTTTCTTTCAGTGTTTGCCTTGGCAGTAAGTTTTTCTGTAACCGCCAATGATGACAAGTTATTATTTTTCCAGATAAAGTCACGCCCCGGTGCAAGATAATGCACACGCGCTTTTATTTTATTTTTCTCGGCTTGTTGATTATTGGTGTCAAACCACCATGCACCTGATGCACCTAGCGCTTCAACTACTAGGCTTTCGGGTAACCAAGTTAAATGCACCGCACTGGTTTCATCAATACCAATTGCGTTTTTTGCATTTGCGTCATGCAGCAAGCGTAATAAGCGCAGCTCACGGGCACGTTCTGAAAAATGGGTGTCAAATACCAGTGAATCAACTAGCGCCAATCCACCGGCGGGCCAGTAAGTTAAGTCATCTTCCTGCATGCCGACAGGGCAGCGTTTTGCGCGCTCACAGCCTGCATCCATCGGCATTGAATTTTTTGCACCGCGATTGACGGCATTCGTGCTGCTGCCATTACTTAGCATCGCAATGCTTGATTGCACTGCGCTACCGGCACTGGTTCCACCGACGACTATTTCGCCACGATCAAACGCAAGACGTAAATTTTTAAGCCATGGGTTTGGCTGATCTTTGTGATCGAACATCGCTTGACGCAATCGCCATTGATCACCACCGCCAAAAAAAATACCTTGCGCCTGCGATGGAAATGCCGCCAGTGCTTCCGGATTATCGCAGGCTATTTTTTGTATGGCGATCAAATCAGGAAATACTTGCTCGCGATCGGCCAGCCCCAGTTTTTCAATACGTAATTGTGATAATTCCTGGCAATTTCGGCCGCCATAAAGGGCTGTCGATATCGCTTGATCTATCGGCCACCAGACCGGATCTGCGCCTGCTTGTTTTAAGGCAGAGATGTAAAAATCAACAGCATCATAAGGGTCGGCTGATGATGCCGTAACAAAAAGTATGCGCGGCCTTTTGCCAGTAGAGCGCTTTGCAGCGGCCTCGACGAATGTTTTCAGGATGGCTACGCCATGCGGGTTTTTACTGTCATTGAGGTTGGCAATTTCGCGGAGACGCTGGCCATTGTCGAACTCGGGAATTTCAAATGCCGATAAAATAAAGGATCTTTCTTCATCTAAAAGTCGATCCCAAATATTGCTAGCTTGATTGCGTGTGCAATTAATGACTTTGGCATTATCAACACAAATGATACTTAAAATATCTTCTAATTTATTTGCTGAAAAAATATTGCCTCGGGCTTTTTGTTTGGCAAGGCTTAACATGGCGTGTAAATCATTCATCGCGGGCGTGCCTTTTCGCGCCGACCAGTAACCGGTATTTAAAAGCACCGCCATATCGTTTTCTTTTATTTCATAGCGCGGTGTTTTTCTGGCCTTGGTAAATTCTTTTGAACTATTATTGCAAGCGGTGGCAGACAAACTCGTACAAATTTTCATGGCGCCACCAGCAAGAATCATTTCGCGCGGATGCGAATGGGCGATGGCGGAACAAGTACCGAGCAGCATGATCAGAATTAATTTTTTCATGCCGCGACCTTAAATCTTTTTATGCAGATATAGCAAACGCGCGTAGGAGCGCCTTTAGGCGCGACAGATCTGCGACCATGCCAAACGTAGGAGCGAGTTCTACTCGCGAAAACCTGCGACGAGGCATTTCGGTCGCGCCTAAAGGCGCTTGTGTCTGCAATATGTACTACTGTTGAAGTGAGAGCAGAGTACGGCAAGCCGTTAGGACGATGTGCTTAAAGCACGAGTAG